>NZ_JCBANA010000026.1:0-80472 GCF_059760725.1 Achromobacter sp. 1014246743 | reverse complement strand
TGGCGAGAATAGTGCTCGAGCCTTAGAAGTGCGCCGACGCAGCTGACGTTAGTATGCATGAGGATCACTCCGGGGCAGAAGGCACTTATAAAGTGCATGTACGGGTTGTATTGGTTGTTGTCGTTTTTTTTTTTTTTAAAGAAGAAGACGGCATACGAGATGGACCAACAGGTCTCGTGGGCTGGGAGTTGTGTAAAAGAGACAGGCACCAAACCGCCGATGGTCAGGAGCAAGCCGCCACCCAGGTAGGGCAGCCCGAAGATCAGCACCCAGAAGAACAGCGCGGTCTTGGTGTCGTTGGCAGCCTGCGCGCCCGCCGTGGCGGCATCTTGTACGCCGGGGTCCATCGTCAGCACACTGGCGAGCAGCGTCAGCAGCAGCGTCAGGCCGAGCAGCACGCAGCCCCAGCCGGCACGGCGGCGGTTGTCGGCAATACGAAGCAAGGCGGCCGCCACCACAACCGTGATCACCGCGCTGATGATCGTTCCGGTGATCAGCATGCGGTCCAGCACGGCGGGGTCATCGGCCACATAGGGCTGTCCCGCCGGGTGGTTCAGGCCGAACAGCACGATCAGGATGGGATTGGCGACACCAAATGCCGCCCGGCCAACCAGCAGGCCGAATACAACGCCGGTAATCCATTTGATCAGGGTGGGGTTCATTCAGGGTTGCCGTAGGTGCCGAGGTGGCAACAGGATACCGCTAATCGGCGCGCCGCTTGGGGCCGGCGCTGGCGGTGGCGCGGGCCAGCGCCGCATTCGCCTGCCAGTAGCGCGACAGGGCCGCGAAGGCCGTCTCGGGCGTCATCTCGCGGGTGGGGCATGGCAGGACGTATTCCCGGGATTTGGCCGCATAGCGGGTGCGCGATCCCTTGCTTGCGGACCGTGGCGGCTGATAGCCGGCAGCCATCGTCAGGATGATCCGCTTGCTGACGATGGTGCTGGCGCCTGCCGACAGGTTCAGTTGTTCTTCCGTGCTGACGCCGGTGATCTGGTCCCAGGGAACCAAGGTATTCAGGTCCGGCAACCAGACGCCCTTGTGCGACAGCACGGCATAGGGTTGACGCTGCAGCCAGAACGCCCGCAGGGCCGCCCTGGTCAGTTGCAAGCCGCTGACGATGCCAATGGCGCCGATGAGCCAACGCTTCAATTCCAGGCCCGCCTGCAGGCCGGCAACCAGCAGCACCCCTCCTGCCAGGGCGCAGAGCAGGGCGGCGCCCCATCCGTGTTCGTAGAGTTTGGCCGGCGGGGTACCCGTCAAGGACTGGCGTTGCAGGGCGGCGATGTCTTGCGCAAGGGCCTGCCTGGCCAGGGTGCGGTAGTCGAATTCGGGGGGAGTGTCGAAGGACGAGGGGTCCCGGGCGACAATGACGTTCAGGGGGGTGATGCGGGGCATGAGGGGAATCGGGGATTGCGCGACGCGACTGCGGACAAGGCCAAGGGGGGCAGAATACGTGGCGCAGCGTTGCACGAACATTGGAAGATTCTTATTTTTTCGCTGTGATACGGTATGGCTTTTTTCGCGCAGGTCTGTCTGCGCCCACCGCCAACATGTCCGAGCATCATCAGTTCTTCTTCCCGCTCCAGCCGCACCTGCCGCCGCCCGACTGGCAGGCGCTGGAGGCCCGGCTACGCCAGGGCAACTATGTGCTGGAGCCGCGCGGCGCTGGCATTCCGCGAGCGGCCCTGGTCGATTTCAGCTTGCTGCTGGCGCGCGGCCTGCAGCAGCCATACCAGTACCGGGACGGCATGCGCACCGCGGGTGACGTCATTGACCTGTACCGGCAGGCGGGCTATCTGCCGGTCAGCGTGCCCGTGCGCCATGACGACACCCTGGAAGAGACGCACGCCCTGTTGGCGGCTCATGGCATCGAAGCCGACCGCGAGCTGGTCGACGATGAATGCAGCGACTGGCATAGTCCACGCTATTGCCTGGGCCCGGCGGCGCGGCATGCGCTGTGCCCGCTGCTGCGCGAGCAATACGACGCCGATCCGCAATCGCTGGAGCTGATGCTGCTGGCCTACGACGAGCCGAACCCCCGCGTCGCGGTGGGCGAGAACCTGGAAGCGCCCAGCGTGCCCGGCTCGGACGAACCGCTGGAGGACATGCCGCCGTTCGGTTCGCATATCGACTTCATCGGCGCGGCCTATGAAGACCCCGCGGTGCAGTGGCGCAATCCCCGGGATGGACGCGACTACCGCATCCTGGACCTGGATTGGCACTACAGTTTTGCAATGGGGTTTCGGCTGATTCGCGCCCGGGGCCTGGATCCCGACAGCGCCGAAGGGCTGGCCGCCGTGTTGAGCGGCCTGGTCGGCCAGCCGATGGGCTGCAGCCACCGGCATCTGTGATGCCAAGGCGGGGCATGCCGCCCCGCCAGCTGGCATCCGATCAATAGTAGATATCGACGTAGTCGGTCAGGCCGCCGCACGCTTCCATCTGCTGCAGGCGCCAGTACTTGCGCTTGCCGGTGGCGCGGAATTCATAGTCCCCGGTGCGTTCGCAACGGCGGCCGGGATCGGGTGCGTTCAGGATCAGGATGGTGCCGCGGAAGATGAAGCGGTCGGCCGAGATCGACACCACTTCACCGCGGATTTCCACCGAGCGGTCGCCGTTGATCTGGCCGCCTTCCAGGCTCACCACATCGCGGTCATCGCGAGCCGTCAGGTGGCCGCGCTTGTCGCTCCAGAGCCATTGCAGGGTGACGCCGCTGTTGTTGCGCAGGCGCTCGTAGGCGGCCTGGTCCAGGATTTCGGTTTTCTGGACGCGTGCCAGCGGCTGGCCCGGGGCCTGGCCTTGGACGGCCTGGGGCGTGGCCGAGGGCTGCACCTGGGGCTGCACTTGCGGCTGCACTTGCGGCTGCACTTGCGGTTGGGCTTGCGGGCGAGGGGGCAGTTGGCCCGGCGCCAGCGTCGGCGCGGCGCCGTGCGCGCCATCACCGGGCGCAGCCATGACCGGCGATGCGGCTGCCAGGGCCAGGCCGAGGGCAAGAGCGTAGAGACCGGACAGCCGCTTTTTAGCGGGTGCAAAAGCCGGGACGCGATCGGAGTGCATGTGCATAGTGGGTGTCTTGGAAAAGTGGGTAGCGCGTTGCCAGGTTGGCAGGGCCCGATCAAGGGGGACGCATTGCCGGGCCGTAAATTAGCACGCGTCTGAAGGCACGATGTGCGGTTTTCTGTCTTATGTATCTATTCGTTAACAAGAAAATCACGGGGCGGCCCGGCGCGGGGGCATTATTCCGAACCGCGCATCAGGGCTTGGGCGCGCGATTCATTTCATATTTGGGCCGGCCGCGGAAATTCTTCAGCGCATAGTCCAGGAATTCAGCCTTGCTGATGCGGCCATCGCCATCGGTATCCATCTCGGCCACCTGTTCGGCGGTCGCTTCCTTCAAGAGCGGACCGCGGGTGAGATAGCCGTCGCCATTGATGTCCTGTTTGTAGAAGGCCGCTTCCATCCGGGCGTAGTATTCGCGTTCGGTCATGGGGCGGTTGACGGCATCGGGGGTGGGCGTGGCGTCGGTCTTGCTTTCACCGGCCTTGCCGGCCGCCGGCTTGTCCGCGCCGGGTTGCGCGGTATTTGCCTTGCCCGAGTCTGCCTTGCCGGTTTGCGCCGCAGCCGGGGCAGGGGCCGCCGATTGCGCCATGGCGCCACCTGTCAACAAGGCAAGCAGCAACGCTGCGGTCAGGCTACCCGTCCGGGTGACGTTTTTCATGGTTATCCTTTTAGGCATTCAAGCGGCGCAAATGATATCGCCGACTTGAATAATCGGTGTTGCCATATGTTTTCGAATAATAAACAAGCAGGGATCCAAAATGACGACGTTGGTTATCGGCGCCAGCGGGGCGACGGGGCGGCTGTTGGTCAGGCAATTGCTGGATCGAGGCGAATCGGTGCGTGCGGTCGTGCGCACGCCGCAGGGGTTGCAGGGGCTTTCGGGGGCCGCAGGCCTGTCGTTGATCCCGTGCAACGTGTCCGAGGTTTCCGATGCCGATCTTGCCCGCCATGTCGATGGCTGCACGGCCATCGCGTCATGCCTGGGCCATACCTTGAGCCTAAAGGGTGTTTATGGTCCGCCGCGACGCCTGGTGGCGGACGCGGTGCGCCGCTTGTGCCAGGCGGTCAAGTCCCGCCCGGGCGCCGATCCGGTCCGTTTCGTATTGATGAATACGGCAGGCCACCGCAACCGGGATATGGCCGAACCCGTGTCATGGGCGCAGCGCTGCGTGGTGGGCGTGGTACGTGCATTGGTGCCGCCGCATGCAGACAATGAACAGGCCGCGGATTACCTGCGCACCACCATCGGCCAGCATGACCGCGCCATCCAGTGGGTCGTGGTACGTCCGGACAGCCTCGTCGATCAGGACGAGGTCACCGCCTACGAGGCGCACCCGTCGCCCCTGCGCAGCGCCATCTTCGATGCCGGCGTCACCAGCCGCATCAACGTCGCGCACTTCATGGCCGAGCTGGCGCTGGGTGGCGCCACCTGGGCCCGTTGGCAGGGCAGGATGCCGGTGCTTTACAACCGGACGTTGTCATCCGGCGCAGGATAGCGCCCGACCTCAGCTCAGGTCGTCGAATATGTAGGGCGCGTACTCGTAGGGGCGGGCAGCTTGGGCGGCCGGGGGCAGCAGGGGCTTGTGCCAGTAATTGCCCGGCTCGTTCAACCACCAGAATTTCTCTTCGCGGGCCAAGGTGCACAGGGAAGACAGGTCTGCACCGTAGCGCACCAATAGCGCGACCAGTTCACGCACCATGGCAGAACTGAGCCGGCGGCGGTCGATCTTCAGGGTGAAATCGTGGCCATGTCCGGTATGGCTCGTGATGGCCGGGATGGTCGCCAAGGCGTCGAAGAAGCGTTTTTCGTCACCTTCGGAAAAAAAACGGGCCAGCGGAATCTTCATGTCCAAGACGTAACGCTCCAGCGCGGAATCTGCCCGTGCCGACGGCCGCAGTGCGGGTGTGCCATCGGGCGCAGCTTCGCGCAAAACCTCTGAGGTTACGGGGTGGGTACCTCACACCACCATTGGAAGATTCTGATTTTTCAAGGCAGCAGCCGCATCCCGGTGCGTTTGACGAATTCTTCGTAGCTGATCGGCGGGCCGGCCTTGGTGCTGGCGCTGTTGGCCTGCCAATGCACCCACGAACGCCCGCTGGTGGCGTCGTACACCACTTTGTAGATATAGGTGGGCACCGCCACCCCAGACCCGATGGTCTTGGGCCGGTCGGCATAGACCGGGCCGGTGAACACGTACACGTCGCCCGCCGCCCGCATCACGTACTGGCGCGTGTCCTGTTCGATGCGGCTCCAGGGGCCGGCGTTGTGGGTCTGGTCCTGCGGCACCATGTTCGCCAGCGAGAAGCTCTGCGCCATGGCCTCGGGCGTGGCCATGTCGCCGGCCGGCGCCATGTGGCCGCGCGAATAGCCGGACCCCCGGTAGTCGTCCAGCTCGGCGCGCTCGGCGCGTGGCAGCCGTGCGTCGGCATAGAACTTGTCGGTGCGGTGCAGCCCCTTGGCCTGCGCCAGGTTCTGCCGGTTCAGCCGTTCGGCCACGAAAACGGGCGTCTTGGTCTGGCCGTTGTGCAGGATCGCAAACGACGAAAAACACACCTCGCGCAGCCGCTGGCTGGCGGGTACCGCGGGCGGTCGGGCATGTGGAAAGAACTGCGGGCAGTCGGTGAAGGTGGTCTGCACCAGCGCCGAATTGGGCGTGGGCAGCGCCACCGGCGCCGTGCGCTCCTGCGACGGCCAGCCCAGTCGCGACAGCAGGTCGCTGGCCGATGCCGGCATCCGCCATTGCGGATTCAGCATGTAGGTGGCGGCGCCGAAGCTGGCCAGCGAGGTCACGACCAGCGCCCGTAAAAAACGAGGAATGCGGCCGGCGGACCGGGAATTCGTTCGGGAGGGAGAGCTTCTCTTTCTGGGAGCGGGTTTCTTCGCGCGCGTCATGCTACCTGGGGCTACGGACCGGCCGCCAGAGGCAGCCAATGTGACCCCGGATTGTAGATGAGGGATGAATTTGTCACTACGCTTGGTAACGCCTGCCTGTCGGGGGCGCGCAGTATCCTCGACCCCGCAGCATCCGTCATGCGGTCCGCGCCCGCCATTGCGCGCAGCCGGTCCGCCGGCGTGTCATCGACAGGAGCACCAGAATGGTCAGCAAAAACACGATTTGCCTCTGGTTTGACGGCGGCGCCCTGGAAGCCGCCCAGTTCTACGCCAGGACGTTTCCCGATAGCGCCGTGGGCCGGATCATGCATGCGCCCGGCGATTTCCCCTCCGGCAAGCAGGGCGACGTGCTGACGGTGGAATTCACGGTCATGGGCATTCCTTGCCTGGGGCTGAATGGCGGCCCGGGCATCAAGCACAACGAGGCCTTCTCGTTCCAGGTGGCCACCGACGACCAGGAAGAAACCGACCGCCTCTGGAATGCCATTGTCGGCAACGGCGGCAAGGAAAACGTCTGTGGCTGGTGCCAGGACAAATGGGGCCTGTCGTGGCAGATCACGCCGCGCGTGCTGACCGACGCGATCACCGATCCCGATCCGGGCGTGGCCAAGCGCGCGTTCGAGGCCATGATGCAGATGGGCAAGATCGACGTCGCCAAGATCGAGGCGGCGCGGCGGGGGTAGCGACCCGGGGCCCGCGGCTCGCGCTGCCGCTCGCCGCCGCCGGTCGCTGCGCTAGCGCTGGCGCGCTTCGAATTCGCTGCGGTTGAACAGCTCGAAATACAGCACGTCCGACCACTCCAGGCCCAGCGGATACTCCGTGGCGCCGGTGCGGGTGCTGTCGAATTCGTTGTCCAGCCGCAGCCCGAACAGCACGTCCAGCGGTTCGGCTTCCTGCTGCACCGTGGCCGATTTCAACAGGCGGGCCGCCTCGGTGATATCCGCAGGCAACGCGTCCAGCGCCGCGCCGGCATGCTGGCAGCGCGCCAGTTCCTGTTCCACGCTGGCCTTCAGCGCGGCTTCGCCGGATTCGCTCATGATGTCCAGCTCGATGGTTTCCAGCAGCAGGTAGCGGTCGCGGTGGGCCTCCAGGAAGGCGATGGTCTCGTTCAGCGCGACCAGCAGGTTGGACGGCGGCGCATACGACGTCGTCGCGGCCTGCACCGGGATCGACGAGGCGGCTTTGGCGGCCGGTGAAAACAGCCGCTTCAGCCGCGCGAAGAACGAGGCGGGTGGGGGCGGCGCGGCGGGTGCTGCCGAGGCGGCCGGCGGCAACAAGGCCACCGCCACCCGCAGGATTTCCGCGAAGCGCTTGACCCGTTCGAAGCCGGGTTCGAACGGGCTGCTGATGGCGTAGAGCCGGGTGCGCGAATCGGGCTCGTCGTCATCCAGCCCGTCGGAAACCAGCGACGCGCACAGCTGCGGGTCGCCGGACATCAGCAGGCGGTAGATGAAGGGCACGTCATACGCCCATTCGGACAGGCCCGAAATCGTCTCGGGCCGGTCGGCGTAGGACGTGGGGCGGTTGCTCAGGCTGTAGAGATACGAACGGTTGGCCATGGCGGCGGGGATCTCGCTAGCGTTGGGGACGCTAGTTGAACCCAAATTGCGTCAGGGCGGGGTGAAATTGCGTGTTGGCCTGCAAAAAACAGGGGCGTATCACCTTCGTGGTTCCCCGGATTCGTCACATCCGTACGAAGGATTTCCCCCTAAAATCGCGACTGCCGCCGCCCTCTGCCGGCGCAAACCCTGCCTATTCGAGATGTACGTCGATCTCCTCACCCTGTACCTCATCACCATCGGCACGCTGCTGGCCAGCGCCGGCCTGACGTTCTGGGAGCATCGGACCCATCCCACACGCAGCCATTCGCTGCGCCTCTTGGCCGCCGGTTTCGCCACGCTGGCGATCGGCTGTACTGCGGCATTGTTTCGCGCCGACCTGCCCGGCGCGCTGGGCCCGGCGCTCAGCAACCTGGTCATCCTGTGCGGTTACCTGCTGGTGCTGGACAGCGTGGCGTCGCTGAGCGAGCGGCGCTATCGACTGCGCGCGTTCGCCTTGCTGATCGTCATGGCCCTGATCTGGCTGGTGGCCGGTGCGGGCGGGCAGGACCCGGTCTGGAAGTACATCAGCGCCTTTCCCATCGCCTTGGTCAGCGGCCTGACGGCCTGGGAGCTATGGCGGTGCGATTCGCTCAAAGCCTTCAAGACCCGCCACATCGCCGTGGCCGTGGCGGGCATCCATGCGCTGATCTATCTGGTGCGCGCCGTCGTGCTGCCGTGGTGGGTGGCGGCCCACGGGCCGTCGGTGCAACTGCTGGCCAGCAACATCACCATGTATGAAGGGGTGCTGTATTCGGTGATTCTGCCGATGACGCTGATCAAGCTCATCCGCGAAGAAACGCTGAGCCGCCTGGTGCTGGAATCCCAGACCGACTACCTGACCCGTTTGGGCAACCGCCGCTGGTTCTTCGAGCAGGGCGCGCGCGCCATCGATGCCGCGGCCGGTCGCGGGCCGGTGGCCATGCTGGCGTTCGACCTGGACCAGTTCAAGGCTATCAACGACCGCTATGGCCACCAGACCGGCGACCACGTCCTCAAATCGTTCGCGCAGATCGTGCGGGACGTGCTGGGCCCCCAGGCCATCCTGGCCCGCATCGGCGGCGAGGAATTCGCGGCCTTGCTGGCTGGCGAGGCGGCTGGCCGGGCTCAGGCCTTGGGCGAGGCCGCGGCCCGCCAGTTCGCCGCCACGGTTGCCGATCCCGCCGGCGGCCTGGGGTTGCGCGCCACCGTCAGCATCGGGCTGGCGCGCTACGACCGCGACGCGCCACCGCTGGCCGACGCGCTGGCGCGGGCCGACCAGGCCTTGTACCGGGCCAAGGCGCTGGGCGGCAACCGGCTGGAGCCTGCCTGGGTGCTGGACGCCGCGGCGGCGGATTGAGCGGGGCCGGCACAGGCTCTTTGCTCAGCGCGCCGGCCACGGCTTGTCGGCCATTCCCAGCTTCGGTTCGCCCAGCAACGGCGTGGACAAGGCGTACGCGCCATTCTCGGTGAAGGCCCAGATGATGTTGCGGTCGTACTCGGTGTAGATCGAGAACACGCCCTTGCCCAGCGTGTAGACGGGCAGCTCGGATTCATCGGCCAGCGCGGGCACGAAGTACCCGGCGATGGTGGGCTTGGCGGGATCTTCCACATTGAAGATCTGCACCCCCGCGTTGTAGAACGAGTAGGGCACGATGCCCTGGCGCCACTGGCCCGGCTGGCCGATGGCATTGGCGCGTTTCGGACCGAAGTTGCCGCCCCGCTGGCAGAAGCTGGTGAACGGCGCACCCGCCGGCACTTCGGGTTGCGGCATCTTGGCCGCGACCTTCAGGTGCGAGGGGTCGCGGGCGTCGATGACGAAGATGTCTTTGTAGGGTTCATAGCAGTCGCGGTTCATCGGGTAGCCGTTGGCGAACACGTAGCCGGTGCGCGCGTACTGGCTGACGTCGGCATTGTCGAATTCGGTGCCGGCGAAGCTGGGCGCCGTGTTCACGCCGCTGAGCATCCTGGGCTTGGCCGGGTCCGACAGGTCGAACGCGTACACCCCCAGTCCGCCCATTGCGCCAAAGCCGATCTTGCCGCCGTTTTCCAGCGGCTGCGACAGGAAAATGGGGTTGCGCGAGCCCATCCACGACGTGCGGTTGCCCGCCCGCGGATTCATCAGGTAGGCCTCTTCGTGTTCCTTGTCGCCCAGGATCTGGCCCGGCACGGCGATCTGCGACACGAACTTGGGATCGGCCGGATCGCTCATGTCCCAGACCTGGTAGCCGGGCGAATACAGGTAGTTCGGGTATTCGGTCAGGCCGTAGGTGTCGTCCGGCGCGGCCGACAGGATCATGTATTTGCCGCCGTAGTACTCCGGCGCATCCAGCGAGCCGGACCCGCGCTGCTGGCCGACCGGCGCGTCCGGACGCTGGTAGTCCGTCGTGCGGGTGGCAATCAGGCGCCACTGGCTGGGCAGGGGGCCGTCCATGACGAACACCTTGAAGCCCTTGAGCGAGTTGTACTGGCGCTGCGCGGCGACCTTGTCGGGCTGTTCCAGCTTTTCGTTCATCAGGCCATAGCGGCCGATCTCGAACGAGGCAACCAGCACCGGCTTGCCCAGCTTCTTGCTCCAGGCAATCGTGGCGCCGCCCAGATAGTCCTGCACGGTGTTCGGATCGTACTTTTCGCTGGACCCTTTCGGCCCCCAGACGCCGCCCCTGGAATAGACGATCTTGCCGTGGGCGGGGTCGGTGACGTCCAGGATGCGCAGGTAGTCGCGGTCGTGCACGTACAGGTAGCGGCGGCCCTCGAAGTCGGCGATGTTGTTCCAGGCATGGAAAGGCGAGCCCACGCCGGGGTAGAAGGCCAGTACCTTGACGTTCTTGGCGTAGCTTTGCTTGTCCCAGCTTGTCATTTCGCCGGGGAATTTCTGCCCGGTGTGCACTTCGGGTGTGGCCTTGGGCCAGATGAACTGGCCGGTCGCCGGGTCCATGCCGTAATCCACGCCGGGCTTTTGCGGCACGGGCCGGCGCTCGGGCGTCAGGCGCAACCATTGCGCCAGATAGGGGTCCTGCACATTGGGCGTACCGGGCGTGGCGGCCGGCGCAGCAGGTTTGTTCGGTGCGGCCGGCGCGGTCTGGGCGCAGGCTGGCAGCGCGGCGCCGGCCAGCAACAGCGAGGCGAAGGCCGGGCCCGCGAATCGGACAGGCCAGTGGGGGCGGTGAATGGACATGCAGTCTCCTTGGGTACAGGGGCGCTCGCCGGATGCGGCAATGGCGGCGGGCATTCAGAAGGCGTGGCGGATGCCGACCTGGTAGCCAGTCGGGTTCTGGCCGGCGTTGGGATAGTTCTGGAAGGTCACGGGATACGGCACGGGCGCGGCGCGGCGATGCTGCACATGGGCCACGCTGGCGTACAGGTCGGTGCGCTTGGACAGGCCGTGGATGAATCCCAGGACGAAGCCATTGGCGCTGGACAGGCTCTTGTTGTCGTCGTCGTGGCGGTGCACCACGCTGGCGTAGAGGCGGTTGCGGCCGTCGATGTTCCAGCGCGCGCCCAGCTGAACGTCCCACCCGCTGGCGTTGAAGGCGGTGTAGGGCGGATAGGCGTAGTAGCCGTTGTAGGTATGGAAGATGAACGTGGGCTCGACCGAACCGATGCGATAGACGGCCGAGAAATAGTTGTCGCGCGAGGAATGCACCTCGGACGAACGGAAGATGTCGCGGGTGTATTGCTGCTCGCTGGCCACGCCCAGGAACAGCGGGCCTTCGCGGTATTCAAGGGCGGTGCTGATGAAGCGCCCGGCCTTGGAGCTGCCGCCTTCGCCGTTGGTCATCATGAGGCGGCCCGTGAGGCCATGGAACGCCGGCGTCTTGTACTGCACCGCGCCGTCCACCCGGTACGACGCATAGAAGAATTCCATGTTGTTGACCATGCTGAACTCGGCGGCCCAGCTTGGGTCGGCATAGCCGGCGATCCAGTACGACGGCGTGAACTGCCGGCCCAGCGTCAATTCGCCCCAGTCGCCCTTGAGCCCCACGAACGACTGGCGAAACTGCGCGGCCTGCTGGCCGTTGTTGGCCGAGAACATGGGTTCGATCGTGAACACGGCCTTGTTGCCGTCACCCAGCTCTTCCACGCCGCTCAGGTTGAAGCGCGAATTGTTCAGGCCGCCGCTGGACATGCGCGTCGTCGAGCCGGGGCCTGACGATTGCAGGTGCTTGATGTTCATGTCGACGTAGCCGGACAGCCACACGCGGGTCTGGGCCTGCACCCCGGAACCTGCGCATAGCGCCACGACGGCAGCCAGTGCCGAAATCCTCTTCATTGGACTTTCCCCTCCTCGGTGAGCCGGTCCGGCCGCTGGGCGGTTCGGGCCTGTCGCTCGGGTCAACGTTGGACTTTTGTTGTATACATTTATTGATAAAAGTATACGGAGAGGGGAAAGAGGTTTACTGAACTGTCTGCTTATAGTGAAGGGCGATTTGGTTATAGCGGCCGTATTTCAAGCTGTATACATCAGGGGCTTCCTGAATAGGCGCGGGGCGGCGAATGCACCAGAATCGCGGCAGGCAGCATCCGGCCGGGCCGGATGCCTTACCTGGCCTTTGGACAAGAGGAATCCACCATGCATGCAGCGGAAGCGCTTCCCTGGAATGACCTGTCGCTGATCCGCCGTTTGAAGCTGAACCAGCTGATGATCTTCGGTCGGGTGCTCGAAGCCGGCTCCGTGATCGGCGCGGCCCAGGAATTGCGGCTGTCGCAGCCGGCGGTGACCAAGGTCATCCAGGAACTCGAGGCCTGTTTCGACGGCCCCTTGTTCGAACGGTCCAACCGTGGCGTGGCGCCGACCGCGCTGGGCGCGCTGCTGGGCCGCCGGGTCAAGCTGCTGATGGCCGAATTGCGCGGCATGACCGACGAACTGAATGATTTCCGCCTGGGCGCCAGCGGCCACGTCACGGTGGGCACGCTGATCTCGGCATCGGCCCGCCTGCTGCCCAACGCGATCGCGATGTTGAAGGCGCGTGCGCCCGGCGTATTGGTCACCGTGCGCGAAGGCGCCACCGCACACCTGTTTCCGGCGCTGGCCGCGGGCGACGTGGATATCGTCGTCGGCCGCCTGCCCGAACCCGAGCTGCCGCTGGCCAACGCCCATGCGCTCAGCCACCACGCGCTGTTCGACGAGGCCCTGTGCGTGGTGGTCGGCAAGGGCTATGGTCCGGCGGCCGACCGCGTCACCCACCTGGCCGAGCTGATCGGGTCGCCGTGGATCCTGCCCACGCCGGATTCGCCGGCGCGGTTGGCGGCCGAGCACCTGTTTCGCGGGGCCGGCCTGCCGTTGCCCACGGACATCGTCGAATCGTTGTCGATCCTGACCAATATCGGCCTGTTGCTGCACACGCCGCACGTGGCGCTGATGCCGCGCGCCGCGGCCCGGCAATTCTCGGATGCCGGCCTTTTGCGCATTCTCAACCTGCCCGAGACCGGCGCGTTCGGGACCGTGGGCTATTCGCTGCGCCTGAACCGCGAGCCCGGCGCCGCCTGCCAGACGTTCATTGCCTGCCTGCGCGAGGTGGCCGCGCCGCCGGGCGGCGGCGCGGCGGCGATGCGCTACTGAGGCTCGATGCCGGCCGCTTCGATCACCGGCTGCCAAAGCCCCTGTTCCGTCTTGATGCGGGTGGCGAAGGCGTCGCGCAGTTCGCCATAGGGCGTGATGCCGGCTTCTGCCAGCCGCGTGCGAAAGGCGGGGTCGGCGACGATGCGGCGGCCCTCGTCGGCCAGGCGGGCCAGCACCGCTTCGGGCATCCCCGTGGGGCCGACCAGGCCGTTCCAGGTTTCCACGACATGCCCGGGGTAGGTTTCGGCAATGGCCGGCAGGTCGGGCAATTGCGCCAGCCGCCTGGCGCTGGACACCGCCAGCAGCGACAGCTTGCCGGTGGCCGCATGCGGCAGCACTTCTGACACGCTGGCGCTGTACAGGTCGATCTGCCCGGCCAGAACGTCCGCCAGCGCTTGCGCGCCGCCGCGGTACGGCACCATCGTCGCCTGCACGCCGGCACGCGTCAGGAAGAGCAGCGCCGACAGATGCGTCAGCCCGCCGGTGCCGGCGTGGCCCACGTTCAGGGCGCCGGGGTTGGCGCGGCCGTAGTCCACCAGGTCGGCCAGCGTCTTGAAGCCGTGGCGGGCGCTGGCCGCCAGCACGAACGGGTTGCCGCCCACATTGATGATGGGCGCGAAATCGCGGATGGGGTCGTAGCGGATCTTGTTGGTCATGGGCGCCGTGACAATCTGCGTCATGGTCGACATGAACAGGGTCTGGCCGTCCGCCTTGGCCCGCGCCACGTATTCCGCCGCGATCAGGCCACCCGCGCCACCGCGGTTGTCCACGATGAAGGGCTTGCCGATGCGCTGGCCCAGCTTCTCGGCCATCATGCGCGCGATCAGGTCGGTATTGCCGCCGGGCGAGAACGGCACCACGATGGTGACGGGCCGGTTGGGCCAGGTGTCTTCGGCCCGCGCCACGAACGGCGCGCCGGCCAGCAGGGTCATCGCGCCCAGGCTGAAGCGCCGCCTGGCCGGATTGTTGGGGGTTGTCATGATGTCTCCTCGTTTTCCAGGTATGCGCCCGGCGTTGCCGGGTCGGTCATGCAATCCGGCAGGCCTGGGCGAAGTCCAGCCGCGGCAAGCGTGCAAAGAGCTTGTCGGGATCGCCCTTGCCCAGGTTGCACAGGAAATTCACGCGCCAGGTGCTGTCGGCAAAGAACGCCTGGTTCACGGCGTGGGCGTCGAAGCCGGACAGCGGCCCGCAGTCCAGGCCCAGGGCGCGCGCGGCCAGGATCAGGTAGCCGCCTTGCAGCGAACTGTTGCGCAGCGCGGTTTCCTCGGCCAGCGCCGCATCCGCCGCATAGGCGTCGTACTGCGATGGCCGATGCGGAAACAGCGTTTCGCCCCACTGGTGAAAGGCGCTGTCGTACGCAACGATGGCCGTGACGGACGCGCCCAGCACCTTGGCCACGTTGGCGGGCGCCAGCGCCGGCACCAACCGGGCCTTGGCCTCGGCAGTCTTGACGAACACCAGCCGCATGGGACTGGTGTTGGCGCTGGTGGGGCCGTGGCGCACCAGTTCGTACAGGGCGCGAAGCTCGGCGTCGGCGATGTCGCGGGGCAGCCAGCCGTTGTGGCTGCGCGCCTGGCGGAACAACTGATCCAGCGTGCGGGATTCGTTCATGCGCGGTCTCCTTCAGACGCCGGCCGTCATGCCTGCAGCGCCGGCAACGCTGCGCGCATGCGGGCTTCGACCTGTGCGGCGGTGTCGGCATCCAGCGGCACCAGCGGCGCACGCACGTGGCGCCAGCCGTCGTCGCCCGTCGACAGCGACAGGGTGTGCTTGACGGCCGCCACCATCGGGAACTGCTCGGCGGTCTTGCGTACCGCCGTGATGCGGTCGCCCAGGCGCGCGGCTTGCTCGGGTGAGCCGTAGGCCAGCGCAATGTCGCGTGCATTGATGTTGTTGGTGGCCGAAATGCAGCCTGCCGCGCCCCGTTCCAGGCTGCGCAGCATCAGCACTTCGGATGCCGGGAAAATCGACAGCTGCGGAAAGCGCGCCAGCATGGCGGTCAGGTTGTCCCAGTCGCCCGAGCTGTCTTTCACGCCGACGATGTGCTGCGGGTACGCGGCCGCCAGCCGCTCGATCAGCGGCAGGGTGATGGCAACGCCCGAGACGGCGGGGATGTGATACAGCACGATGCGCAGGGCGGGGTTGTCCACCCGCTCGATCAATTGCCGGTAATAGGCAAACACGCCGTCTTCCTGCACGTTCTTGAAGAAGTAGGGTGGCAGCACCAGCGTGCCGGCGCAGCCCCGTTCCAGGGCATGGCGCGTCAGGACGACGGCGTCGTCGACCGCGCAGCAGCCCGTGCCGACCAGGATGCGGTCGGGGGCGATGCCTGCGTCGATCACGGCGTCGACCAGCGACATGCGCTCGTCGAACGTTTCCGAGCAGGCCTCGCTGTTGGTGCCGGAAATCGCCAGGCCGGCGCCATCGGCGACCAGTTGCTTGCAGTGCGCGACGAACGCGGGCAGGTTCAGCGAAGCGTCCGCGCGAAACGGACTGACCACGGGCGCGAACACGCCGCGCAGCGAAGGATGTGACATGGAAGGTTCCTCAGGATGAGCGGCCCGGCGCCGGGGCAGCGGGGGCGGTGATGGGCAAGGGGCCGGCATGGGTGGCGACGAAATCCAGCAGCGTGGCGGCAAAGGCGCCGTCGGCGCTGCCCAGGTGCGCCACCACGGATGTGTGGTTGTGTCCGGGCACCTGGACGATGCGAGGCATCCGCCCGGTGGCGGCGACGCGCGCCGCGTATTGCAGCGCGTAGCGATCCAGGTACGGGTTTTCGTATTCGGCGATCGCGATCAGCAGTGGCACGGCCATGGCCTCGGCATGTGCCATGGGGGCATGGCGCCGCTGCAACGCGGGGTCCGGGCCGTAGTAGGCCACCACGCCGGCGGCGTTGGGGTTGCCGGGCAGGGTGTCGGCCTCCAGGCGGGCGCTGATCAGCGCGGCGCCGGCCACGCCATCCGCCTGGCCACGGTAGCGCGGGTCGGTCAGGAAGGTGGCGACGTGGCTGCCGCCGGCCGAGTGGCCGATCAGTACGATGCGCCGCGGGTCGCCGCCCCAGGCGGCGGCATGCTTGCGCAACCAGTCCACCACCGCCGCCACGTCGTCGGCGCCGGCCGGGTAGGGCGCTTGCGGCGCCAGGCGGTATTCGACGTTGACGCCGACGCAGCCGGCGCGTGCGAACAGCCTGGGCACGTTGGCATAGATGTGCGGCGTGGCGTCCTTGCTGCCGCGCAGGAACGCGCCGCCATGCACGAAGGCCACGATAGGCCGCGCGGCGCCATCGGCTGCGGCCGGCAGGTACAGGTCAAGCTGCTGGCGCGGATCGTCGCCATAGGCCTGCGCGGGCAACGTGCGCAGGCCGTCCGCGGGCAGGCCGTCATGGACGGCGTCGTAGATCTCGCAGACCTGGCGCCGGTTGCCCTGGATGTCGTTGGCCCACGTCGGGCCCAGGGCCAGCATGGCGGCACGCTGCGCGTCGTCCAGCCCGGGAAACGGCGGGAAGGGGAATGTCATCGCGCGCCTCGGCTCATTCGGGCTTGTCTTGCTTGCCTGGCGCGGGCCGGCCTTCCTTGGCCGCCAGAATCGCCGGCGACGGCTGCACCACGAAATGCGCCAGGCGATGGCGGTCGAACGATTCCAGGTCGCGCGCCCAGGTCTGGGGCTCGTGTTCGGCGCTGGTCGGTATCTGCTCCATGTCGGTGTAGATCTCGACGTTGTTGCCGTCCGGGTCCTTGAACACCAGGAACCAGTTGCTGCCCGGGCCATGCTGCCCGATGCCGCGCTCGATCTCTACGCCCAGCGCGCGCGCCACGTCCACCGCGCGCTTCATTTCGTCCAGCGATTCCACGTAGTACGAGAAATGCTCCAGCCCGGGTCGGGTGTAGCGCGGCAGGTCGTCGCGGTCGGGGGCGTCGGCCGGCAGGCGCGACAGGGCCAGGTCATGGTGGTCTTGCCCGGCGCGCAGGAAGACCATCTGGTCGGCGATGCGGTCCGATATCTTCAGGCCCATCACCTCGGTGTAGAAGCGCGTCGAGGCTTCCAGGTCACGCACCATCAGCACCAGGTGCCCGAGCTTGCGGGTCCGGATGGGTGCGATGGCCTTTGTGTCTGCGGCATTCACGGTTGTCTCCTCGCGGGGCTCTTGGCCCCGTCGTTATCAGGTTGCGTAGCAGGTCAGGGCCTGTTAACGCCTAGCGGCTTTCCAGGGCCACCGGGTTCTCGATGGTGCCGATGCCTTCCACCCAGGCCGTCATCGTATCGCCCGGCTTGAGATACACGCCGCGGCCCATGCCCACGCCGTCCGGGGTGCCGGTGGCGATCAGGTCGCCGGGTTGCAGCGTCAGGATGCGCGACAGGTAGGCGATCTGCTCGGCCACCGAAAAGATCATCTGCGAGGTATTGCCGTCCTGCATGGATTCGCCGTTGACGCTCAGCGTCATGCGCAGGTTCTGCGGATCGGCGATGCAGCCGGCCGGCACCAGCCAGGGCCCCATCGGCCCGAACGTGTCGAAGCTCTTGCCGCGAAACCAGTCGTGCTTGAAGGGGTAGTCGGTACGGCGGTTGAGGTCGCGGGCGCTGATGTCGTTGAAGACCGTGTAGGCGGCAATGACCGACAGCGCGTCTTCCACCGACACATGGCGGCAAGTCTTGCCGATGACCACGCCCAGTTCCACTTCCCAGTCCAGTTTCTCGGTTTCCGGGGGCATCAGCACCGTGGCCTGGGTGGGAATGACGCTGCTCTGCGCCTTCATGAAGACGTAGGGCTGGCTTTCGGCGCGGGCGGCGAGCTGTGTGCCCATTTCATCGGCGTGTTCGTAGAAATTCGAGGCCACCCCGAAGATGCGCCGCGGCTGGTAGGGAATGGCGTAGGCCGCGCCGTCGATGGCGGCCACGCGGCCTTCGGCGGCCAGGCCACGAGCCTGCTCGGCCAGCGACGCCAGGCGCGGGGCGGCGGCATCCCAGTCGTCCAGCAGGCCGTCCACGGCGGGCAGGTCGCCGCTCTGCCCGGCCTGGCTGGCACGGGCCAGTTGCGCCAGGTCATAGAGCGTGTTGTCGACCACCAGGCCGGGCTGTTGGACGCCGTTCAGTTCATAGGTTGCTAGGCCGTGCCAGATCACGGGGATCTCCTTGTTGTGATGATGAGGTGAAGCGGCGGCCTGCGTGTTCTCACTGCCGCCTTTGTGAATACTTTAAAGCTTACGTGTATACACGTCAAAGGGTTTGTGATACTTTTTGCCCCCTCATCGTTTCACCCCCTTTTCACCCCGTATCACCCCCTGAGGAGGCAAGCGCCGTCATGAACGGAACCCCGAAAGACCCGAACACCAACGCGGGGCACGCCGGCCCGCTGCACGTGCTGACCCGGCTGCCGCTGGACGCGGACTGGCTGGCCGCCGTGGCCCCGCGCTACCACGTGACCCCTTGGGCGCAGGCCGACGCCGACGTTCGCGCCCGTGCGCGGGCGGTGGTCACCAATGGCTCGACCGGGCTCAGCGCCGACGAACTGGCCACGCTGCCCGCGCTGCAGCTGGTGGCAAGCTTTGGCGCCGGCTACGAGAAAATCGACCTGCATGCCGCGCAGGCGCGGCAGGTCCGCGTCTGCCATGCGCCCGACGCCAACGGCCAGGTCGTGGCCGACCACGCGCTGACCCTCATGCTGGCGCTGGTGCGCGGCATCCCGGCGCTGGACCGCGGCGTCAAGGCTGGCGGCTGGGAAGCCCTGCGCGCCGCGCGGCCCGGCCTGCGCGGCAAGACGCTGGGCATCGTCGGCCTGGGCAATATCGGCCACCGGCTTGCCAGGCTGGGCACGGCGGTGGGCATGCAGGTGGCCTACCTGTGGCATGAAGGCACGCAGGGCGGCGAGGGCTACGCGCCGCATGGCGACGCGGTGTCGCTGGCTGCCGCGTCCGACGTGCTGGCCCTGACCTGCCCGGGCGGCCCGCAGACGCATCACCTGGTGAATGCCAGTGTGTTGCAGGCGTTGGGTCCGGCCGGCTTTCTGGTCAATGTGTCGCGCGGCACGGTCGTGGATACCGACGCGCTGATCGACGCGCTGGCGCGCGGCGTCATCGCCGGGGCCGCGCTGGACGTGCTGGAAACAGAGCCTGTCGTGCCGCAAGCCTTGCGCACGATGGACCAGGTCATCCTGACGCCGCACCTGGCGGGCCGCTCGCCGGAAACGCGTATGGCGCAGCACGCGGCGCTGGCCAACAACCTGGACGGCTGGTTCGAGCGGGGCGCGCCCGCCCATCCCGTTCGCTTGCCCGCCTGATTGCAGGCAGGCAAGCAGCGATGCCCCGGCGGGGCATCGCTGCGCAAGCGTGGCCTCAGAGGCCGTCGCGATCGGCTTTCAGGTCGGGGTTGCGCAGGGCCGGGCCCGCGTCGCCGTCGCCGCCCGCGCGGGACGCGCCGCCCCAGCCGTGGTCGGTCAGGTCGATGATGATGCCGTTGGGGTCGCGGTACTTCACTTCATAGAAGATGTTGCCCTTCACCGGCACCTCGCCCATGTAGTAGTGGCCGCCCGCGGCCTCGACCGTCTGGCGGGCTTGGGCGATGTCTTCGACCCACACGCCGATATGGTGCAGGCCGACGAAATCCTTGCCGCGGTCTTCGCCCGCCGCGTGGTCGCTCTTGTAGTTCAGCAGCGCGATGCTGATGGTGCCGTCGGTAAGGTACACGCCGCGCGCCAGCGACGAATCCGTTTCGCCGACTTTGCGAAAACCGAATGCTTTCTGGTAGAACTCGGCGGCGGCCCAGGGGTCGGGTACGGACAGGGCGATGTGACGCAGTTTGTTGCTCATGGAGATGCTCCTGGTTGGAACCGGGTGGATGAAAACGGTGGCGGGCGGCATCAGAACTTGTGCGTGATGCCCACCCCGAAAGCGGTCGCGGCGTCGCCCGCCGTCAGTTGCGGCAGCGGATTGCCGGACAGGTTGTAGCGAGCGGTCTCGCCGTTCACCAGCCGCGTGAACGACGTCCAGACCTCGGTGCGCTTGGACAGCGTGTAGCCGTAGCCCAGCGAGATCTGCCAGGCGCCGGACCCCGAGCCCGGCACGCCGATGCCGCCCACCGCCTTGGTGGTGTCCCCGTGCGCGTCGGCGCCGTAGGTGTAGGACGCGCGCAATTGATGCGGCCCGAAGCTGTGGGTGGCGGCGACTTGCCAGGCGTCGCGGTACACCGATTGCCCTGGCGCGGGCTGGTAGCGCAAGCGCTCATAGGCGCCGCGCAGTTTGGTGCCGCCAAAGGTGTAGGTCACGGCCAGGCGGTCGGCATGGTCGGCCGAACCGTCGTAGAAGTAGTCGCGGTGGTACTCGTGGCCCCAGGCCACGAACCAGTCGCCGCTGGCGTAGCTGGCCAGCCCCGACCACGCCATGGGATTGCCCGTGGGCATGCGTTCGGGCAGCGTCACGCCCATCTTCAGGCTGAAGCCGCGCCAGTTCGGCGTGGCGTATTGGAAGAGGTTTTTCTGGCGCCGGTCGAACGAGTGCGGCGCCACGCCATTGCCGGCCGTGGTGAAGCCGTTGCCCATGATCGAGTTCGACGCGAACACGCCGGCCGTGAACGGGTCCACCGTATAGACCGAGGCAAAACGCAGCGGCATTTCCCATTGCCCCATCAGGAACTCGCCCCACGGGCCGCGCAGCCCCAGCCCGGAATTGCGGTCGGAGATTTCCGACGTGCCGGTGCCGGTCATGCGCAGATTGGTCTCGATCTGGAAGAACGCTTCAAGATCGCCGCTGATTCTTTCCTGGCCGCGAAAGCCCAGCACCGACAGGTCGTTCACCAGCCGGGTCAGGGATTCAGAGCGGCCATTGCCCGACAGCCTGACGGTTTCCACGTCTTCCTTGATGAAGCCGTAGATCTGCACGCTGCTGCCGGGCTGGGCCAGCGCGGGGCTTGCGGCGCTGGCCGCCAGCACGGCGGCGGCCACCCCCCTTCGGTGGGGCCGGCGCGCGGTGCGCGAACCCGATCTTGTGACGCCCCTGAAAACGGCTGAAATCGATGCCATGTGGTTGGTCTCCCCTTGTCCTATTTAAGGTACATAATTTTCGCAAAGTGTACATTGTTATTGATGTGTATACACAAAGGATTTTTGGGATTTACAGGTCCAATGCAGGGGAAGCGGGCCTGGGATGAGGGAAATCCCTGGATAGAAGAGGCGAAATCGGCCGGCACGGGCGCGGTTGTTCACGGCGAACACGGAGTCGTGTTCATCTAGTGTGTACAAAAATAGGGATGTGCACGCAGATGGCGAGAATGAAATATCTTTGGCCGGAAATCCGGCCAAAAAATGGGGGCGTGTATAATTTTTGCCACTCCCGACACTGATTCGAAGGACATTAGTGCCAACCATCGCCGCCCAAATCAGCCAACAGCTCGCCGAAGACATCATCTCCGGCCTCCTGCCTCCTGGTGAGAAGCTTGAAGAGCCCGCCTTGGCGCAACGATTCCAGGTGTCGCGCACGCCCGTCCGCGAAGCACTGCGGTTGCTGGACGCGCGTGGCCTGATCGAACTGGTGCCGCGCCGCGGAGGCGTCGTCATCAACACCAGCCCCGACCAGCTGGCCGACATGCTCGAAGCCCTGTGCGAACTGGAATCGCTCTGTTGCCGCATCGCCACGCAACGCATGAGCGCCATGCAGCGCCGTCAGCTGGAACTGCTGCACGAAGAAGCCGAAGCCGTGGCTGACAAGCGCGATACCGAGGCCTATCTGGAACTGAACTCGCGCTTTCACCAACTGATCTGCCAGGGCACGCAGAACGCCACGCTGGTGGCCGCCGTCGAAAGCCTGCGCGAACGGCTGGCGCCGTTCCGGGCCGCGCAATCCGGCGTCGAACGTCGTTTCGAGGTCTCGCATCGAGAGCACCAGAAGATCGTCGAAGCCATTCTGGCGGGCCAGCCGGAACAAGCCTACCTGGCCATGCGCAGCCACACCACGCGCCTGACGCTCAACGTCATGGAACTGATCCAGGCCCAGCGCGCGGGCAAGGCGGCGTCGCTTGCCGGCTGAACGCGACGGCTTCTGGTTCGATGCGCCGGATGCCTCCCTTGCCCTGAAGCGATCCGGCAACCACGTCAGCCTGGCGCAGGCCGTGCCTCCCTGGATCGTGGTCGACCAGTCCGTGGCCAGCATCACGATCGGCAGCCGTTGGCCCGGTCGTTTGTGGCGCGTGCGGGTCACGCAGTTGGGGGATATGTCGGGTCTGGTGGCGCAGCCTGGCTACTGGCGCGCCGCCGCGATCGAACTGCTCGAAGAACTGCCGTTATCGGCCCTGTTCGGCCCGCGAGGCGAGGCGGTAGTCGACCTGCTTGAACAAATACGCGGCTTGTCGCGCCCGCAGGCCGAGCAGCTTGCGGCCGGCGTGCCGCCGCAAGCGTGGCGGGCCTGGGGCCGCGCCTGGATGCGCTGGTCCGCTGACGATGGCGCCGCACCCGAAACCGATAGCGCCCTGCAAGCCTGGGACGGCGTGCTCTCGGCCACGCGCCGCGTCGACAAGCAACGTTCGCCCATCCACGCCGGCTTTCTGCTGATACACACGCTGGTGCGCGAACGCGCCCAGGCGCTGGACGGCGACGCCGCTTTCGAGCTGGTCGAAGACGACGGTGAAATCGAACCATGGCTGGCGCCGATGTGGCGCAATGTCAGCGATGCCTGCCTGTACGCCGCCATGGCGCTGGGCGGCGCGCAGTGGGTCGCGGATGGACAGGCCGCGGTGTTGACGCAGGCTTGGCGCGGTGTGTTCGGCGAGTCCGTGGATGCGCCGGCCACGGCCGGATAGGCCGTCGAGCTAGCCGGCCAGCCCCACGACGGGCAGGGCCTCTGGCAAGTGCGAAGTCCCCGCGCCGGTCGGCCGTGATGGCTGCGGCGCGCCCCAATTCCGCAGGCTTTCCCGCAGCAACGACACCGCGGCGCGGCCGCTGTCGTTCAGCCGCTTCGATGCATACATGCCGAACTGCGCACGCAGGCCGGATGCGGAGTCGGGCCCGAGCGAGATGATGCGCATGGTGTCGGGCCGCACGCATTCGCTGGACAGCAGGGCAACGCCCAGGCCGTTTTCCACCGCGGCAATCGTGGCGCCCACATTGTGGCTCGTCAGCGTGACCCGAAAATCCCGACCCGCGGCGGTCAGCGCATCAAACGCCAGGCGGCGCCACGAGCACGGTTCGGCATACACGATCACATCCAGCGGCGCGTCCGGGTCGGGCGCTTCGTCGATGGCGCAGACCCAGTGCAGGTCCACCGCCCAGGTCTGCACAGGTTCATCCACGAACGCCGCGCACACGCCCACCGCCACATCCAGCGTGCCTTCCTGCCAGCGCGCCGCCAGCCTTTCACCGTCGTCCACCACGACCTCAAGGTGCAACTGCGGGCAGGCGCGCCGCAGGCGGCCCAACGCGGCGGGCAGGGCGGCCACGGCCACGTCTTCCGACAGCCCGATGCGCACGCTGCCCGCCACCGCGCGTTCGCGCAACCGGGCTGCTGCGGCTTCGCCCAGCGCCAGGATGCGGTTGGCGTAGCTCAGCAGCAGTTCGCCTTCGGTGGTGGGCGCCATGCCGCGGCCGGTTCGGTGCAAGAGGCGCTTGCCCACCTGTTCTTCCAGTCGCCGGATCTGCGTGCTGAGCGCCGATTGCGCGCGCCCGGCCTGGTCCGCGGCGCGGCTCAGGCTGCCATGGCGGCAAACCGCCACGAAGGTACGCAGCAGGGCGGGGTCGAAGTCACCGGACACAAGGGGGCCTGATATGGAGGGGCCTGACATGAGGGAGCCTGACATTATCAATCTGTTAAGTCTGGATTATGAGGATTCAGTCTACCTGTATCTCTGCGGCGCTCCTAGTATCCCCGTATCGCGAAACCGCTTTCCCTTCGCGTCCCCTTGAACTACGGAGAACCTTTCATGTCCACCCCTCAGAATCTGCGTGTCGTCCTGGCCTCCCGCCCTGTCGGCCGGCCGCGTCCCAGCGATTTTCGCTTCGAGCAAGCCTCCATCCCCGAGCCGGCCGACGGCCAGGTGCTGCTGCGGGTCCAGTACCTGTCGCTGGACCCCTACATGCGCTGGCGTATCAGCGCGGCCAAATCCTACGCGCCGCCCATCGAGATCGGCGACGTGATCGTGGGCGGCACCGTGGCTCGCGTGGAAGTGTCCCGGCACCCCGATTGGGCAGAGGGCGACGTGGTGCTGTCGGCGGCGGGTTGGCAGCAGTACGCGCTGTCCGACGGCAGCGATTTGCGCCGGCTGGATCCGACCCTTGCTGCGCCGTCCACCGCGCTGGGGGTGCTGGGCATGCCGGGCTTCACCGCCTACGCCGGCCTGCGCAACATCGGCCAACCCAAGCCCGGCGAAACCGTGGTGGTCGCGGCCGCCAGCGGCGCGGTCGGCTCGGTGGTGGGCCAGATCGCCCGCATCCAGGGCGCGCGCGTCGTGGGCATTGCCGGCGGCCCCGAGAAGTGCGCCTTCGTCAAAGACGAACTGGGCTTTGACGCGGTCGTCGACCACCATGCGCCGGACTTCGCGCAGCGGCTGGCCGAGGCGTGCCCCGACGGCATCGACGTCTACTTCGAGAACGTCAGCGGCCCTGTGTGGGACGCAGTGCTGCCGCTCTTGAACACCTTTGCGCGCGTGCCGGTGTGCGGCCTGATCGCCAACTACAACGACGACCCGGCGGCCGCCAGCGGCCCCGACCGCCTGCCCACCACGATGCGCGAGATCCTGGCCAAGAGCATCACGCTGCGCGGATTCATCCAGCACGAATTCGTCGACGCGCAGCAGGACGACTTCCTGCGCGAGGCGGCGCAATGGATCAAGACAGGCCAGCTGCGTTGGCGCGAAGACATCGTGGACGGCCTGGAACAGGCGCCACAAGCGTTCATCGGCCTGCTCGACGGCAAGAACTTCGGCAAGCTGGTCGTGCGGCTGGATCGATAGCCGTCACGGGACCCGGGCGCCGTCATTGCGCGTTGCACAGGGCCGCCAGCCCCTGGCCGCAACGCGCAATGACGGCGCCGGGTATCGAAAATTTCGCCATGCCCCCGGCGGAAATTTCCGGGCGCATGGGCCCGGTCGGCCTGATCTTTGGCGATATCATGGCGGCGCCGTCGCGGCCTTGAGATGTGGCTTTGAGATGTGGCCTTGATATGGCTTTGAAGCGGCTTTGAAGTGGTCTTGAGGCTGCCCTGTAGCGGCCCTGTTGCCGCCTTGCAGCGGCGTTGAATCCGCTCTCAAGCTGCGCTGCGACGCGCCCCTGCAGCGTTGACCAAGGACCCCGCAATGCGTCTGACTCAGTGCCAGAATTTCCACGACTTTCGCCGCATGGCGCGCCAGCGGCTGCCCGGCCCGATCTTCAACTACATCGACGGCGCCGCCGACGATGAAACCACCTACCGCCGAAACACCGACGCCTTCGAGGCCTGCGACCTGGTGCCCGACGTGCTGCGCGGCGTGGCCCAGGTGGACATGTCCGTCACGGTGATGGGCCAGAAGCTGGCGCTGCCGGTGTATTGCTCGCCCACGGCCCTGCAGCGCCTGTTCCATCACGACGGCGAACGCGCCGTGGCTGCGGCCGCTGGCAAGTTCGGCACGATGTTCGGCGTGTCGTCGCTGGGCACCGTCAGCCTGGAAGAAGCCCGCCAGATCAGCGGCGGCCCCCAGGTCTACCAGTTCTACTTCCACAAAGACCGCGGCCTGAACCGCGAGATGATGGCGCGCGCCAAGACCGCCGGCGTGCAGGTCATGATGCTGACCGTGGACAGCATCACCGGCGGCAACCGCGAACGCGACAAACGCACCGGCTTTGCCATTCCGTTTCGCCTGAACCTGGCCGGCATCGCCCAGTTTGCCGCCAAGCCGGCGTGGGCCATCAACTACGTCACCCACGAACGCTTCCGGCTGCCGCAGCTGGACACCCACGTCGACATGGGCGGCGGCGCCATGTCCATCAGCCGCTACTTCACCGACATGCTCGACCCCGCCATGAACTGGGACGACGTCGCCGCGATGGTGGCCGAGTGGGGCGGCCAGTTCTGCCTGAAAGGCATCATGTCCGTCGAAGACGCCAGGCGCGCCGTCGACATCGGCTGCACCGGCATCGTGCTGTCCAACCACGGCGGGCGGCAGCTGGACGGCTCGCGCAGCGCCTTTGACCAATTGGCCGAAATCGTCGACGCCGTCGGCGACCGCATCGACGTCATGATGGACGGCGGCGTGCAACGCGGCACGCACGTGCTCAAGGCCCTGGCGCTGGGCGCCAAGGCCGTGGGCCTGGGCCGCTATTACCTGTTCCCCCTGGCCGCCGCCGGCAGGCCCGGCGTGGAACGGGCGCTGGACCTCATGCGCATCGAAATCGAACGCGCCATGAAGCTGATGGGCTGCCAGACCGTGGCCGACCTGCAGCGGCGGCATCTGCGGTTTCGGTGAATCGCAAGGGCACGAATCTCCCTGATCCAGGCAATACGTCGGGCCACAAATTACCTGTCATTCGCCGGGGTAAATTGTGGTCCGATTTTCTAACTAACGGTAATATTCAGCCGCTTCGGCCCACCCAGGGCCAATCACACTGCAGCCGCCTTGATGGCCGGAGCAGGGAAGGCCTGCGCGCATTCCCTACGTCAGAAATTTTCTATCCAACAAGCTTAAGAAGAGAGATTTCGATGTTCCGGTTCAGTATCGCTGTTGCCCTGGCATTGACGCTGGGCGCTTGCACCACAGTCAAACACACACCCATTACGCAAGATTCGCTGAACAAGCTGGAAGGCAAATCGGTGGCTTCGGCACGATATGGGCAGCCCGATTTCACCGCTTTCACCGCAGGCAAGGCCGCTTTCGCGGTACTTGGTGCCGCCGCCATGATTTCGGAAGGCAACGCTATCGTGAAAGAGAACGGGATTGAAGATCCCGCCCTTGCCATCTCGGTAGCGCTGCAAAACCAACTGGCTGCGGCCAAGCGCACGACATCCGTCGCGTCGACGGATGTCGCCAAGAAAGACGACGTCGCCACGGTCGTCGCGGCCAATCCGGGTAGCGACTACATCCTGGATGTGAAGACGCTGGGCTGGATGATCAACTACTACCCGACTGATTGGGCACACTATCGCGTCACCTATAACGTCCGGCTTCGATTGATTGATGCGTCGACCAAAGCGGTGGTGGCGCAGTCCGCATGCGCCACCGTGCAGGGCGATGACAAGAATCCGCCCACCAAGGACCAATTGCTGGATAACAAGGCGGCCTTGTTGAAGGATTACTTGGGGAAAGCAGCCGTGGCGTGCTCGGACCTGATGGCCCGGGATGTGCTGAAGCTTTCCAGCCGTTAGCCCGAATTCACGGAATGAGCGGCGTCCTTCTGCGGCGCCGTCTCTGGGGTTGTCATGAAAATCCAAATGAACGCAATGATGGGGGACATGCGCCAGCCGCTTCGCCTGTCCCATCGTTTTACCAAGGCGGTATGCGCAATGGGGTTGGCTGTCGTGATTGCTGGCTGCGGCACGCAACCCCTGACCTTGAAGCCAGTCGACGCGAATCAGCCCGCCGTACGTTTGAACGAGCCCTTCGAGTACACGGGAAAACACTTCACGCATCTATGGGGTTCCCGGCTGGCGGCTGGCGACTATCGCCCCATCGGGAAAGACGCTCGGGGCATTTTTTATGTGGGGCCTGCGCTCTGCTATAGCCACCGCGTCGTGAAAGAAGGCCCCCTTGCTGGTGCAGACTCGCGGAATTTTGTGATGGTGGCGGATTGCGGCCTGTACCTGCCAACCAGTTCAAACGCCCCCATTCGCGTATTGGTATTGTCAGGATCGGCCCGAAGTATTCCGCTGGATTCTCCCGACCAAGCACAGGCCAAGATAGAGGCATTGTCAGGCGCTGCAGCGCAAGTGCTGCCTGCTCCTGATGCGCCGCCCGATTCCACGGGGCTTTTGGTGAATACGATGAGCATGCCTCCTCCGGCGGGTAACTATATCCAGGCAGGCATGGGCGCGGGGATAGGGATGGGTCTGGTGGGCGCGATGGTTGCTGCCGAGTACGGTCGGCTCAATGATGCGGTCATTCAGCCCCAAGGGGATGGTCTGCGCGAGGCGTTGCTTGGCGGGGCAAGTGAAAAACAGAAAGAGAGTGTTGAGTAAATTCCGGCCCCGCCCGAGCGCATTCATCATGCAGATGCCTCGGTGAGACGGCCGCGTGGCTCTGGCGGCCATGGCACGATGCGCCCCGCGCGCGTGCCACGGCCGCTAGCTTCCAACAAGCATCAACAAACAGGGACGCAACCTTCGGTGCGTCCTTGCAACAAGAAACTACATGAGAAGCGTTTGCATTACACTCCCTTGCAAATTATTGTTCCAGCCCGTGCAAGGAAGTCATCATGCAAGACCCGCGGCCCGTCGGCCACCTCTGCCTCGTTCGTCCTCGCGCCGCCTTGCGGCGCACCACCAGCCTGGTACTGATGGCGCTTGCCAGCAGCGCTGCGTTCGCCCAGCAGGCTGACGTCGCGACGCTGCCCGCCGTGAAGGTCGAAGGCCAGGGCGATCTCACCACCACGGAAGGAACCGGCTCGTATACGCCGCGCGCCACCGCCGCCAGCACCGGCCTGACGATGTCGCTGCGTGACACCCCGCAATCGGTCACCGTCGTCACGCGCCAGCGCATCGATGACGAAAACATGCGGTCGCTGGCCGACGTCATGGCCAGCACGCCGGGCATTTCGGTGCAGAACTACGACAGCGAGCGCTATTCGTTCAACTCGCGCGGCTTTGCCATCAGCAACTACATGTACGACGGCATCCCTACGTCGTTCGATATGGGCTATGCGGGGGGCGAGTCGTCGCAGGACCCCATCATCTACGACCGCGTCGAAGTCGTGCGTGGCGCCACCGGCCTGCTGACCGGCGCAGGCAACCCGTCGGCGTCCGTCAACCTGGTGCGCAAGCACGCCACCAGCCGCGAGTTCACGGCCGACATGAGTGTCAGCGCCGGCAGCTGGGATACCTATCGCGCCACCGTTGACCTGTCGTCGCCGCTGAACGCCAGCGGCAGCGTGCGCGGCCGCATCGTGTCGGCCTACCAGGACAACCATTCCTTCCTGGACAACTACGAGAACCGTAAAAAGGTCTTCTACGGCGTGGTGGACGCGGACCTGACCTCGCGCACCACGTTAAGCGTGGGTTTCAACTACCAGGACAACCAGCCCAAGGGCAGCAGCTGGGGCGGTTTTCCGCTGTGGTACGCCGACGGCGGCCGCACGGACTGGAAGCGTTCGCTGAACACCGGCGCGGACTGGACCTCGTGGGCCAGCACCACGCAGGGCGCCTTCGCCAGCCTGGAACATCGCTTCGACAACGACTGGCGCATCCAGACGACGGCCTCGTATTCCAAGAACGAAATGGACGGCAAGCTGCTGTACCTGTACGGCCTGCCGGACCGCAACACCGGCCTGGGCGTGAACGGCTCGCCGGCCTGGTACTACGGCGACCGCCAGCAGAACAGCCTGGACGTGAAGGCCTCGGGCCCCTTCAACCTGTTCGGCCGCACCCATGAAGCCGTGTTCGGCGCCAGCTTCAGCCGCCAGTACGCCGACTTCCGCGGCCGCTTCCCGGCGTCCGGTGCCGCGCCGGTGGGCAATTTCTACGATTGGGACGGCTCGTATCCCGAACCGCAGTGGGGCGATTCCAGCACCGCCAGCCGCTACACCACCAAGCAGACCGGCTGGTACAGCGCGCTGCGCTTCAGCCTGGCCGATCCGCTGAAGCTGATCGTGGGCGGGCGCTACAGCACCTGGAAGACGGACTCGGTGGGCTTTGGCGGGGGCAGCAAGCAGGCCTTCGACAAGGACGCCTTCACGCCCTACGCCGGCCTGCTGTACGACATCAACGAGAACTACACCGCCTACGTCAGCTACACCGGCATCTTCAACCCGCAAAGCTATCAAGACCGCAACGGCAGCTGGCTGGATCCGCTGGAAGGCAAGGCCTACGAGGCCGGCGTCAAAGGCGAATTCCTGGAAGGCCGCCTGAACGCGTCCGCCGCGGTGTTCCAGATGAACCAGGACAACGTGGCCCAGGTCGACCCGGGCCAATTCGTGCCCGGCACCATCAATCAGGCCTATCGCGCTGGCCAAGGCACCCGCAGCCGCGGCTTCGACCTGGAAATGTCGGGCGAAGTCTCGCCGGGCTGGAACGTGGCCGCCGGTTATTCGCACTGGACCGCGCGCGACGGCGACGGCAACGGCATCCAGACCGACCAGCCGCGCAGCCTGGTGCGCCTGTTCACCACCTACCAGCTGCCCGGCAGCTGGAACCGCCTGACCGTGGGCGGCGGCGTCAATTGGCAGAGCCGCATCTACACCCTGGCCAGCGGCCCCAACGGGCAGGAACGCGTCAGCCAGGGCAGCTACGCCCTGACCAACCTGATGGCGCGCTACAAGTTCGACCGCAACCTGTCGGCGCAGTTGAACGTCAACAACCTGTTCGACCGCAAGTATTACTCGCAGGTGGGGTTCTACAACCAGGGGGCGTGGGGCGCGGGGCGTAGCGCAACCTTGACGGTGCGCTACCAGTATTGAGGCAGCTTCAGTCCTCGGCGCGCCACGATTTGCGCCGCCGGGCCCGCGGCTTGGGCACCACGCCCAGTCGCGGGTCTCGCGCCAGCGCCAGTTCCACCAACTGCGCCGCCCGCGCTTCGAAACCTTCATCCGTCTGCGGCAGGTACAGCCATTTGCTCAACTGCGGATGCGGCACCAGCCCGGGCACGTCTTGCATCAGTGCCGCCTGGCGATCGTGCGAGGTGCACACCATGACCCCATTCCAGGGTTCGTCCCGGTCGGCCACGACCAGATAAAGGGACCCATCCAGATACGCCGCATCGCAGCCGAACATCTTGCGATGCGTGAAATTCGCGTCCCGTTCCAGGGGCTCGATGATCCACAGCAGCGAGTTCTGGCGCACGGGGCGCGCTTTTCTGGGCGGGGCGAACGGGTCGGGGGCGTGGCGCATGGGGCAAGTGTAGCGAATCGGCCTGCGCCAACGGGCCAGGGGCCGCACTGCCTATAATCATCCCTGATCCCCGCTTTGACGGCAGTCTTGCCGTGCCTCATGTCCCCTAAGCCTTTACGCGTCCTGTCGGTCATTCCGCCGATGACGCAGCTCAACACCCCATACCCGTCCACGGCCTACCTGACCGGCTTTTTGCGTTCGCGCGAGGTCCCGGCGGTGCAGGAAGACCTGGCGCTGGCCCTGGTGCTGCGCCTGCTGTCGGCCGACGGCCTGCGCGCCGTCGCCGCCCAGATCGACGCCTTGCCCCTGGAAAAGCACACCCCGCCCATCCAGGCCTTCATCGCCATGCAGCCGCGCTACCTGGCCACCATCGGCCCGGTCATCGCCTTCCTGCAAGGCCGGGACTCCACCCTGGCGCACCGCATCGCCGGCCGCAACTTCCTGCCCGAAGGGCCGCGCTTTGCCACGCTGGACGTCTATATGGACGAAGACGGCGGCGATCCCCTGGGCTGGGCCTTTGGCGCCCTGGGCCTGCAAGACCGCGCCAAGCATCTGGCAACGCTGTACCTGAACGACCTGGCCGACGTGCTGCGCGACGGCATCGACCCGCGCTTCGAATTCGTGCGCTACGCCGAATCGCTGGCCGGCAGCCAACCCACCTTCGACCCCCTGGCCCAGGCCCTGGCCGCGCCGCTGAACCTGGTCGACGAAACCCTGCGCGACCTGACCCACGAAGCCCTGGAACGCCACGCGCCCACCATGGTGCTGCTGTCGGTGCCGTTCCCCGGCGCCGTCTACGCCGCCTTTCGCATCGCGCAGGCCATCAAGGCGCACGACCCCGGCATCATCACCGTGCTGGGCGGCGGCTTCGTCAACACCGAACTGCGCGAACTGAAAGACCCGCGAGTCTTCGACTATATCGACTACGTCTGCCTGGACGCCGGCGAACGCCCCTTGCTGGCCCTGCTGGAACACGTGCAGGGCAAGCGCTCGCGCTCACGCCTGGTGCGCACCTTCCTGCGCGATGCCGAATCCGGCCAGGTTCGGTACATCAACATGGTCGAGCCCGACGTGGCGTTTGCCGAAGTCGGCACTCCCACCTGGGATGGCCTGCCGCTGGACCGCTACCTGTCGCTGCTGGACATGCTGAACCCCATGCACCGTCTCTGGAGCGACGGCCGCTGGAACAAGCTCACCGTTGCCCACGGCTGCTACTGGAAGAAATGCAGCTTCTGCGACGTCAGCCTGGACTACATCGGCCGCTACGAAGGCGCGTCCGCCACCGTGCTGGCCGACCGCATCGAAGCCATCGTCCGCGAAACCGGCCAGACCGGCTTTCACTTCGTCGACGAAGCCGCGCCGCCCAAGTCGTTGAAAGCCCTGGCCACCGAGCTGATCGAGCGCAACGCCGGCATCTCGTGGTGGGGCAACATCCGCTTTGAAAAGACCTTCAGCCCCGAGCTGTGCGAACTCTTGGCCGACAGCGGCTGCATCGCCGTGTCCGGCGGGCTGGAAGTCGCGTCCGACCGCCTGCTGAACCTGATGAAAAAAGGCGTCTCGGTCGACCAGGTCGCCCGCGTCACCCGCGCCTTCACCGATGCCGGCATCCTGGTGCACGCCTACCTGATGTACGGCTTTCCCACCCAGACCGTGCAAGACACTGTGGACGCGCTGGAATACGTGCGCCAGCTGTTCGAGAACGACTGCATCCAAAGCGGCTTTTTCCACCGCTTTGCCTGTACGGTGCATTCCCCGGTGGGCAAGAACCCCGAGGAATACGGCGTCACGCTGCAGCCGCTGCCCGACGTCACCTTCGCCAAGAACGACATCGGCTTTCATGACCCCACCGGCGTCGATCACGACGCGCTGGGGCGGGCGCTGAAAAAAGCAATCTACAACTACATGCACGGCATCGGTCTGGACGAAGACGTGCGGACGTGGTTCCCGTTCAAGGTGCCCAAGACCACGGTCGCGAAGAACCGCATCAGCCGCGCGTTGAGCCAGCGGGGGTAGGGCGGGTCTGGACGACCCGCCCGGCGGCTACAGCAGCAACGGCGAAATCTTGCTGCCGTCCACAGACACCCCGGCGACCAGGCCGCCGTTGTTCAGCACGAAGCCGACGATGGGCTGCTGGACGGTGTAAGAGTCGATATTGCCGTTCACGCCCAGATTCGCCACGGCCACCGTCGCGTCGGCGCCTACCGTCCAGCCGCTGCTGCTGCGGAACTTGGCCAGGGCCTCGTCCGTCATGAACATGACCACCATGGCCTTGGACTGCGCGCCGATCTGCAGGCCAATGGACCCGCCCGTGATGCTGTAGTACCCGGTGTCCTCACCATTCACGCGCAGGACGCCCGACCCATGCTGGGCGCCGACAATGAAGCTGGCGCTCAACACCGCCGGAAACACCAGCACGCCGCGCGCCTGGGCCACCAGCTGCTTGGATTGCGGCGCGGCCTCGTACAGCTTGGACAGGGTCGCCGTGGCGGCGGCGTTCAATTCCTGGCGCTTGTCGGCGGCAGACGCCGTCGATTGCGGGCCGGTGGTGGTGCAGCCGGTGAAGAGCGCGCTGGCCAGGCCCAGGGTCAAAGCGGTCAGGGCGATGCGGCGCGATTTCGACGAGAGATCAAGCATGGCGGTTCCTTTGGGTCGGCAAGACCCTTGACGACGCGTCAGAGAGCGAGCGCTCAGGGGCAGGATACCCCGGCTTTGGGTGGGCCGTGTGGATTGCGGGCCGGCATCGCACGGTATGATCCCTAGCTGTTTCCAGTCCGGCCGGTTCAATGGCCAGAGGGTTCACCGATGAAAAAAAGCCTCCCGCTCTTGCTTGGCGTGTCCGTCCTGCTGACGGCCTGCGGCCCCAACAAGATCATCGTCGATCTGCCGTCGCCTGACGGCAAATACCACGTCGAAGTGCGCAAATGCCCACAAGCCGGATCGTTGACGTGGACGGAAAAAACGCAGGTCTCGATTCTGGATCGCGGTGTGTCGGAAGCGTGCCAGTCCGCCGTGAAATCCCTGGCGCAGTTCGATGCGCCTACCCCGGAAGATCAGCTGCAACTGGAATGGCTGTCGGACACCGAGTTGCGTGCGTGGCACCCGTCTTTCAACCCGGAGTATGGTCCGCAGTCTGCGAATTTCAAGCCGGGTACGCCGATCAAGCTGGTGTACGCGCCGAAGAAATAGGGGGCGGGCTTTTGTAGGCACAACAGGATCGGCGTGCCGCGAGGCAAGTCATATACTGACCCTTCCGATGGGAGGGTGCCATGTGCAGCCACTACCAGACCCTGAAAGACGCCGAACTGCTGCTGAAGCTATTTGGCGTGCCGATCCCCGAAAAACCGTATGCCCACGATATGCATCCGGGCGTGAATGGGCTGTTCGTACGTCTGCCAATCAAGGGCAATGGCAACGGCAATCGTGAACCGCGCGAAGCCGTGGTCGGACGCTGGGGCCTGACCCGGCGCGGCGCCGCGCCCTCGCCAAAACTGTCCACCTTCAACGCCCGGTCAGACCGACTGGAAACGGCCCGCACCTTCCAGGCCGCCTGGTTCGACCGTCAACGTTGCATTATCCCGGCCGACGCCATCTTCGAACCGGACTGGCGTCAGAAATTCCAGATACCCACGCGCTTCGCCCGAGCCGATGGCCACCCTCTGGGCCTGGCGGGTATCTGGGAGCGCGGTCTGGATGCCGAGGGCGGTGTGCTGGAAACCTACAGCATGATCACCGTCAACGCCGACGATCACACCTTGTTCCAGCGGTACCACCGCAGCCATGAAGAAAAGCGCATGGTCGTGTTGCTGGCGGATACCGCCTATGACGCCTGGCTGGGGGCCTCGCCTGATGAGGCCATGGCCATGCTGCGCGGCGCGCCGGCAGAAAGCTGGTGTGCCACCCCGATGCCGCAAGGGAATGCGACCAATCTATCGTTGTTCTAGTGGCGCGGCGTCGCACAGGAGGCGTCGTTGACGGCCAATCAAGTTCTCACGACGCGCGGTTTCAAAGCCCCTGCGCCAGCCCCTTGGCCGTGTCCTCGACCGACCGGCCTTCATTCACCGCGTCCTTGAGTTCGCTGACGAACCATGGCAGCACCAGCTTCGTGTCGCTGTCCGACAGTCCGATCCGCAGCCGTTCTTTCGGCTCGCAGACCTCTGCGCCATTTTGCGACGAACCGTCGCCCTGCACCGTGGCGGGCTTGGACAAACCAAGTGCGGGGGTGGAAAACACCGGGTCCGTCGTGATGGCCGATGCGGTGGCGGCTACGCCAAGCAGCACAGCGCCGGCAAGCAATTGGATTCGGAAGGTCGGCATGGTGCGCATCCTTTGAAAACTCGGGGGGCTGCACGTGCGACCCGCCAGTTTCGCGGGTGCGCCGTGATGAATATATTTCGCTATTGTGCAGCGCGCAGAGGCGATCAGGTACGGGAGAGTTGTGATCGTCTGTGAAGATCTGCGCGCGGCCGGGCCACGCTACATGTCGGCGCGCCTGATGAGCGCAGGCAGCGGTTCGCCGGCCCGATACCGGTGAACCATGTCATCGGGATCGAAAAGAATCCCGATGGGATTATTCGAAAATGCCTCGCCAACCATCCATGTCGTCGCTTCGTCCGCCGTTTCGAATACGTCGATCTGCAATTCGATATCGTTGCCGTCCGGGTCCCGGTAATACATCGAGACCGTGGGGCCGTGCAGGATGCACAGATGCGGCACGATGCCATCCCGCTTCAAACGGCTGTAGGTCTGCAAAAGCTCGGCCAGACTGTCATAGGTAAACGCAGCATGGTGAAAGCCGGCACGTTGCGCCAAGGCAGCGTCTGCGGGCTCATTGATCAGCGCCACGCGATGGTGTTCATCGTCATAGGTCATGAACGCAATCTGTTCATTGGCAAAGACGACATGCGCGCCCAATACCGCGCAGTACCAATCCCGCATCACGTTCAACTGCTGCGTACGGAATACAAGATGCGCCAGTTTCCTGGGGCGGGGGACGTCTGCGGGAATGCGGATAATCTGTGCCAACGGATTCAGTTCAGGATGATTCATCTTGCGCCTCCGGTAGTTGCGTAGCGTGCCAGAATGTGGCGGCTTGGCGGTTTCAAGCTACTGGATGGGCGGCGGCAAGAGACTCAGATAAATCTGATTTTTGTTGTCGCGACGAAAATTATCGTGCTGAGCGTGCGACGTTCAGCGCAGACATAAAGGAATGCACCATGACAGATCGTTGGGCCAAGTTGGTACCTGAGTTGCTGGTTACCGATATTTCGGCCAGCTTGAAATTCTGGGTGGATATCTGCGGCTTTGCCGTGCTGTATAGCCGGATGGAGGAGGGCTTTGCGTACCTGGACTATGAAGGCGCGCAAGTGATGCTGGAACAGCAGGGCGGGCGCAACTGGGTGACTGGTCCGCTCACTGCACCCTTTGGCCGTGGGGTGAATTTTCAGATCACGGTGTCTTCTCTTGAACCGCTACTTGCTGCGCTATCTGATGCGGGCTGGCCGTTGTATCTGGCGCCGGAGGAAAAATGGTATCGCAGCAATGCCGTTGAGCTGGGGGTGCGGCAATTCCTGGTGCAGGACCCGGATGGGTATTTGGTGCGGTTTTCGGCCAAGGTAGGGGAGAGAAAGTGCGGGGCAGGAGTAGTGGATAAATAAGCTTGGCAGAGGGTACATATGGCAATCGCTCACAAGTGCCATCTTTGGGACGCTCTAATGAGTAAGTTCTAACGTTCATCTAGTGACTCCTGTTGGAGTCGTATCACTACCTAAGCCAAGATCTGTGAACCGTTGTGGGCCGAATTCCATTCATAAAATCATGAGTGAATCGGTATTTTGTCGCGTCAATAAAAGCAAAGCGTATGCCTAAGGTAACAAAAATCAAGTGTAAGATAGCTACTTGGCAGTAGCTATTTGAGAAAAATTATTTTGGGCAGTGTTTCTCTCAAGCGAGATTCTGGATGATTCATTCTATATTTTGTTTTTTGTCGACATTCTGGGCTAAAGGATTGCGGTGGCTCTGTAATTGAGCTAATTCATTTAATTTTGGTAATAACGCGGCAATAGGAATTTTTATGAAAAAAAACAGCGGGCCAAAAAGGCATCATTATATTCCGGATAAGTTGCTAGCTTTTTTTTCAATGGATGGTGGTAGCCGAATATATTTTATCGATAAAGATTGGCCGAAAGATATTAAGGGTTCTAATACCACCAAGGCGGCCGTAATAAAATTTTTCTACGACTATCCCAATCATGAAAAATTATCACTAGAGTTATCGTTGTTTCAAGATATAGACTCGAACGGATTAACGGTATTGCGGGAGGTGGTGAGGCAAAAAACGCTACAAAATTTATCTAACTTAGATAAAGAACATCTCATCTCATTTGTTGCTGCGCAGATGTGTAGAGTGCCGCAGAGACAAAAAACTGTGGAGAATTTCGTAAATCTAGTGAAAGACATATATCGTGAAAAAGTGAATGTAGATCTTGCGCATGTAAGATCTAGATTTCTTGATCAGATTGAAAAAAATATAGATATATATAGAGATTTTCTCAGAAAAAAGAAAGCCGTCCTATTTCCCGCACCTAAAGGAACACGATTCATCATCGGAGATAATCCCGTTGTAACCGCTCGCAGCGGGCCGTGCGAGATTAAGATGGTATCCGCGCTTCCTGCTGTGGATGGGGATGTCTTTGCTATGCCAATATCGCCTGGGTTGGCTATTATTTTTTTTGATGAAAAAAGAATGCCAAATCTAAAGTATCTTGCCGGGCAATTAAATTATTATCAAGTGCAGCAGGCCTTAACTTACGTATACGGCTCGGAAATAGTTTCTATTGAATTGGCATTGAAAAATTATCATGAAAATATTTATGACACGATTTGTGATTTAAATCCAGAGTTGATTGACGTAAGTGGTTTGAAGCGGGGCGGGGCTGCGAATATATCGTCTTTAGATATTCGGGTGTCCAATGAATTAAGAGAGCAACTTTATAATTCTATTAATGAGAAATTTGATCTTGGGACTGTTATGGATGAAATTTTCGAAAAAATGATGCAATCCGATCTGTCTCATTGCATAGATTTGGGGCCCATGTCCAAATGATAATTTCCGCGGGTGGTTTCTTGGTAATAATGGTGTTAAGCTAATATTTCTCATGCTTGAGATTGTAGTTGGGCACTGTTTTTGTTCATTGCGCAGTGATTAAGGTGGTTCGTGCCATGGGTCTATCGGGCTGCCTAAATACAGATACCAAAGAAATCTATTCCATGTCTCTACCTATCGATGCGGGCGTTCGATTCTTGCCGCAGCATCTCGACGTATTCGTTCAGACCAGGTTTCGGCGCCAACCCGCATTCAATAACGAATCGCCATATGTCTGGGCCGAGAAGACGTTAGGCATTAAATGCCCTACGCTTGCTAAGCACCCTATGGATCGCTTTGAAGTGCAAGAGTTTTGCCGCCAATCTGACAACGTACTTGATGCTTATCTAGCGGTAATGGCGTGGGGGGCGCAAGGAACAGGGCCCGGCGGTAGTGTTAAGGCCCGTACGGCTTGGAGCCAAGCAGTATGTATCAGAGCAAACTTGGAGCAGCTGCGACGCGAGAAGCTAAGCAGGCGTGAGGCTTACGAAATTTTCGATATTATCCGACCCATTCAGCAACTAGGGCCGGCATACTTTACTAAGTTGCTTTATTTCTTCGCGCCGGAGCGCGCTGAAGGGCCCGATCGTTTCATCATGGATCAGTGGACCAGTCTCAGCATAAATCTGCTGACTGGAGAGAATATTGTGCGCATCCAACACAGTAGCACCGGTAATACGGGCAGACGTCAGTACGCGTTAAGTCCGTTGAACAAGGCCGACAACTACGAGGCGTTTTGCATCGAGGTCGAGGAGCTGGCGTTGCTTCTCAATACCCTGGACTTGGGACATCTTCATACGGGAGAGGACGTTGAACAGATGCTCTTCTCATTGGGTTCCATGTCAGGCCCTAATGGTCGTGGGCCCAGAGAACCCTGGCGTGCCTATGTGCATGCTAACTGGGAAAGTCATCGACCTAAGCATCGGTATAGGCATGATCTGATTCTGGCACGGAAAGCCGTGCCGGTCGGTCCTTATAGCTGTTAGACGACTGCATTTCAATGCGGGCCAATCGCTGAAAATAACGGGTATTGGGTTTCAGTTTTGGCTTGAAAATAGTAGTACCACCTATATGTTATCGACCCAGACTCTGGATTTTCTGAATGACCTCTGTGAAAGGTCGCATGCGTTGTATACAGAAGGAGGCGTGCTGTGGACCTATGTCGAAGCCGCCAAACAAGCGCATACACGATTCAATAATCCGCGACGCAAGCCGGTCGCAAGTCCGATGAACGCGGATCAACTTGGGAGCTGGCTTCAGGCTGCTTTGGGCGAGCAAGGATTGTTGAGACCAGCATTCAGTCAAAGTGCTGAAAAACTTTTGTGTTTACTCAGAGCGGATTTACATGTTGATCAGTTCCTCTGGTCCTTTGATATTGGTGCAGATGAAATGTCGGCAAACATTTATATGGTGCGACATTCGGATAATCGCTTTTTCGCACTGATGTTGTGGTGGTCTCAGGACTGAGGGGGCGAATGTTTCCCAGGACACTGCGGCGAATTGTCTTCACCGTCGTTGGCTGCACGGGTGTCAGACCGAGGCCGGGCACAGAAACCACGGCTGACACTCCTTTCAGGCAATGCTTCGTACTCTCATACTGAGTTTGCACTCCCCAACGCATCCATCACCCGCGCCGAATACACCATCGCCGCACCTGCATTCATCGCCACCGCCACGCCCAACGCCTCGGCAATCTCTTCACGCGACGCGCCCAGTTTGACGGCTGTGTCGGTATGCACGGCGATACACCCATCACAGCGCGTCGTGACCGCGACAGCCAAGGCAATCAGTTCGCGGGTCTTGGCGTCCAGGTGCCCGGTCTTTTTGCCGGCACCCGACAGCGTCCGGTAGCCGCCCAGGGTGTCGGGCGACAGTTTGCCGAATTCGCCGATGCGGCCCATGAGTTGCGTGCGGTATTCGTTCCAGTCGAGCATGTTCGTTCCTTTTCATCAGGGGAAGGGCGTTGATGTCCAAAGCCATGAGGGAAAGTGTAGGACGGCGAAATGCGATCCATGGCATAGTTAAGTCTTGATATTTAGCGAATTCGTCTCATGGATGCGTTGAGTCAGCTGCTGTCCCTGGCGCAGGGTGAAATCCGCTTGGATACGCGTTGCGCGCTGAGCGGCAGTTTCATCCTGCCCCACGAACCCTTGCCGCCCGGGCAGGCCGTTTTTCATCTGGTGTTGGACGGGCGGTGTCGGGTGCAGTCGTTGCCGGGCACGTTTCTCGATCTGTCGCCGGGCAGCTTTGTGTTGTTGCCGCAAGGGCAGGCGCATACGCTGAGCGGCATGAATGCCGGGGCGGGGCAAGCGGCATCGAGGGTGACGCAAGGGCAACCGGTCGACGCGCTGTTGCCCGTGACCCGCACCGCGAATGCCGACGGTGACGGCGAAGTGGATCTGCTTTGCGGTCGGCTTCTCTACAGTCAAAGCGGCAGCATGCTGTTGATGCAGCAATTACCGTCCGTCTTGCAGGTGTGCCTGCATCAGACGCCCGGCATTGACGCGTTGCGAACGCTGACCCAGTTGTTGCGGCATGAGGTATCGGCCAGGCAGCCCGGTGCGTGGGCGATCGCCAATGCCTTGGCGCAGGCGTTACTGGCCTATGCGATGCGTGCCTATGGCGAGGGCGAGCCCTCTGCCGCGCCCCAACCGAGCTGGCTGGCCTTGATTGCGGACGAGCGCCTGTGCGCGTCGTTGCAGGCGATGCTGGCCGACCCGCAGCACTCCTGGACGCTGGATACCCTGGGCGCCGCTGCGGCCATGTCCCGAGCCACCTATGCCAGGCGGTTCAAGGAAGCCTCGGGCATGACGCCCGGCGCCGTGCTGTTGGCGGTGCGCATGATGCACGCGAGCAAACTGATGCTGCAGACGCGCCGGACGCTGGCGGATATTGCCGAGGCCGTGGGTTATCAATCGGAAGCGGCGTTTGGCAAGGCGTTCCGGCATGCGTTGGGCAGCACGCCTGGGCAATGGCGCAAGAACAGGGCGAACGTGTGACGCCGCAACCCGGTGAACGGGCGGGTTTGACCTGCCCAAGGCAATGAGCTTTGGAGTTCAGACAACCCAAGCAATTGAGTGCATCGGAATCGATCCTCACGCATTCATGTACTATCTTCCATCGATTCTGTCGTGTCCCTAAATTCTGACCGCGACACATGCCGACCAGTGAAAGGCGAGTTTCACAATGCGCTGCAGCCTGTTTTCGTGACAGCGCCTGGCGGGATCGGCTCGCTGGACCTCGGTTCGCCCACACGTCAAAACCATCAAGAAAAACGGAGAAAGTTGATGCGCTTAAAGGCTCTTGCACTCTGCATGCTGGCAGGATTTGGAACGTCGGCCGCGGCACAGGACAGTACGCAGACATTGCAGCAGGCCTTGAAGCAGATACCGCAAGCGGCGCTCTCCACGCCGCAGGCGATGCAGATTTTCTTTATGGACGTGCAGGCCTGGCGCGGTTTGGAAAAATCCGGGCCGACGGCAGACGGTATGCGCAGGCTGAGTCTGGCGCAGCCGATCCAGCCGATCGAATCCATCGGTTATGGCCTGGACCAGTGGTCGCTGAATGCGAAAGTCGCGGTGGACGAGGTTTTGTATTTCGCCGGGTTTGGCCTGGCGCCCTCCAATGTCAGTTATTGGGGGCTGAAGGATAAGCAAGCGGTCGAGAAACTGGTCGCCAATCTGAAGCAGGACGATTTTGTTGCGGTGGAGGGCGGTGTGCCGGGCCTGATCGCCAATGGCGCCGAGGGCGCGATGGATCTGAAGAAGGCCAATGCGAAAAGCCCGTGGCGCGGCATGATGGGCAAGGCCAGCTTTGTGCTGCCGCTGGATTCGGTGTTGATCCAGGCGCCTTCGGCGGGGGGTATGAAGAGCCTGGCGCAGCCCAAGCCTTCGGTGGCAGACAGCGATGCGGTGGCAGCGGCTGTGGCCGGCTTGCAGGAAGGAGTGCCTGCGAACAGCGGCCGCATCGTTCAGGCCGCGGTGATTTCCCCGGTGATGGGGCTTAACGCGGTGGATCCGGCGAAGGTGTTGCTGTCGGCGAATGGCGATATCGACACCGCCAAGCAGAATCTCAAGGCGGCGACCGAGGCCAACGGGCACGGTATTCCGCCTTACTTCTCGGGGATCATTGCGGACGTCCAGATCGACGCCGTGCCGGCGGTGGTGATGTCGCTGTCCTACGCGGATTGCGCGACCGCCAAGCAGGCCGTTGATGGCATCGATGCGGTCTGGAAGGCGAGCATGGCCGATGCGGTGCCGGCCAAGTTCTCGGGCAAGGCGGTCCAGGCCGGCAAGCTGTGCGCGGCGGTGGTGAACCTGACGGCGCCGAAGGTGGAAAATGCCGGCAACCCGATTCTGGCGCAGGTGATGAACCGCTACATGCGGCGCGAATTCACCTTGCTGCAGATCGGCGCGCCGCGCTGATCGCGCGGCTAGGCCGTTTGCGGCTAGGCCTCTTGCGTCAACGGTTTCAAGGGCGGCCCATTTGCCACGCCAGGGGCACGTAGGTCGTTCTTTGCAGGGGCAGGGATGTGTCGGCGAAGCGCGCTTCGATGCGGTCGCGTTCGCGGGCGTCGACGCGTTCGCCCAGTACCAGCGGAAGCTGCCGGCAACGGTTCAACGCTTCGGCTGCGTTGATACCCAGCAATTCAGCGGTTGCCTTGGCGGCAGCCAGCAGGCGGTCTGCCGGGCACGCGGTCAGGTGCAGGTCGTATTCCGTGTAAATGTCGCGGGATAGCCCCGGCGTCGGCTCGGGTTCTTTGCCGTCGCTATAGAACTCGCCACGGTCCAGGAACGCATCCCGCTCGGCATAGTGTGCTAGCGCAGCCGCATAGTCTTCGAGCTGCGACATCGGCTGCTGACGTTTCTGAACGCATAACACGGCGGCGAAGGTCGGAGCTTCAAGATAGGTGACCAGCCCGTGCGCCATGGCGAAGGCGGGATGTTCCTCGCCGTCTTCATCGACGGCAGGATCGTCTTCGTCGTCGCGGGTCGACAGATAGAGTTGGGCGTCGACAAGCGGCACGTCATCAGTCACGTAGACCCAGCAATAGCGGTCCCAGACGTCGCGGTCGTCATGACACGCGGCGATGGCTTCGATGCCGTCGCGAAGGCAGAGGAGTTTGCGCATGGGAAGGGGCCGCCCAAAAGGGCGATGATGCCAGATTCTGATGCATGGGCTGCTCTCCAGCATCGAAGATGCAGGGGCCTACCGTCATTGATTCAGCCTCCCGCCACAAGGGTAGGACCGTGTGTTTCATTGACCCGCCACCGGCCTTTGACACCATTTTTTACTGCGGTTGGCGGCCGTAGCCGTCATCCTCACCCGTACACTACCGGGAACCTCAAGGAGCATTATGTCGATTCAAACGTTGGGCCGTTACGGTGTCGTGCTGTTTCTCGCGGTGCTCAGTTCGGGCTGCGCCAAGGTCGTTGGCGAATGCGGCTGGGTCCGCAGCAGCTGCATGTATGACGGCAAGTACGAAGAGGGCGAAGAAGACTACGCCGAAGCCGAAGCGAAGCGGCTGAACAAGCAGTCCTCGGATCGGCTGCGGCGCAGCAATTGATTCCGCGGCGCGCATGCTGAAGCGGGCGAGGTCGCCGGCCTGTCCGTGTCGAAAGCCGTCAAAAGACAAAAAAAAGCGAAACCCATTGCCGGTTTCGCTTTTTGCTTTACGCTGCCACCGCCGCATCCGGCAAGAAAAACCGATCCTTCAATTCCTGCAGGCCGATCCGGTCCAGCATCTCGGTCAGGCGTTCGGCCGGCTTTTTCTTCGGCAGGTTCTTGTACTGCGCGATGATCAGTTCGTTTTTCATCGAGTGTTCCCACCCGACCAATTCGGTCACGCTGACCTGGTAGCCGTGGGCTTCCAGTTGCAGGCAGCGCAGCACGTTGGTGATCTGGCTGCCGAATTCACGCGTATGCAGCGGGTGGCGCCAGATTTCGGCCAGGGGGTCGGCCAGGGCGCGGGCCTTGTTCTTTCTCAGCACGGATGCTACTTCGGCCTGGCAGCAGGGCACGACGACGATGTACTTGGCCTTTTTTTCCAGCGCGAAATGAATGGCGTCGTCGGTGGCGGTGTTGCAGGCGTGCAGGGCGGTGACGACGTCGATGGTCTTGGGCAGTTTGTCCGAGGTTATCGATTCGGCCACCGACAGGTTCAGGAACGACATGCCGTCAAAGCCCAGGCGCTTGGCCAGTTCTTCGGATGACTTGACGAGTTCTTCGCGGGTTTCGATACCGTAGATGTGCGAGCCGCCCTTGGCGGCGTCTTTCTGTTCCTTGAAGAACAGGTCATACAGGATGAAGCCCAGGTACGACTTGCCCGCGCCATGATCCGCCAGGGTGACGGCGCCGCGTTCTTCCTGGACGTCCTTGAGCAGCGGCTCGATGAACTGGAACAGGTGGTAGACCTGTTTCAGCTTCCTGCGGCTGTCCTGGTTCATCTTGCCGTCGCGGGTCAGGATGTGCAGGGCCTTGAGCAGTTCAATCGACTGGCCGGGGCGGATGTCGTGGGTTTTTTCGGACATGGGGCAAGGCAATGCGCCCCGCGGGCAGCGGGGCGCAAAAGAAGGCGGGAAAACGTCAGTTTAACGAAAACGCGGCGCCTTTCGCCTGATGCCGGTGCCGCAGACTGACGCCGGCAGGGTTACCGCGTCAGGTTTGCGGAAAAACCGGCTCGCCCAGGTTCAGCATCAGGCGATTGGCCCACGCAAAGATCGCGTCCGAATGCAGCAAATCCAGCACCTCGCCTTCGGTCAGCCCCACGTCCTTCAAGGCCTGGATGCTGTCGGCATTGACGGATGCGGGGGCATCGGTGATCTGGATCGAGAACTTGCCGATCGCCAGTTCGCGCGCGGTGGTGCCGGCGGTGGCCGGGTTCTCGAACACCTGGGCGATGACGTCATTGCGCTTGGCCAGTTGCTCGAAGCGCTGCGCATGCACCGACGCGCAGTACACGCAGCCGTTGACGCGCGACACCACGGTGGCGCCCAGCTCGCGTTCGGCGCGCGACAGGCCGCCGGGGGCGTACATGATGGCGTTGAATGCCGTGGACCGCTGGCGCAGGATTTCCGGCTGGTGCACCAGGAAGCGGTAGTAATCCGACACCTTGGCCTTCGGGTGGCTTTCTTCCAGCACGGTGATCTGGTCGGGCGTGGCCTTGTCCAGGTCGATGACGTCGAGCCAGGCTTTCCATTCCAGCGATTCGTTGGTAAAGCCGTGGTTCTTGATGACTTCGCCGGGCGCGGTGGCCGCGGTGTTGGCCGGGAAGGGCGCGGCGGGCGTGCCGGCCGCGCGGCCGGGTTGCTCGGCCAGCGACTTCATGGCGTCCAGGCCCGCCACCAGGCGCACCTGGTACGACAGAAAGGCGATCAGCTGCGACAAGGTCACCACGGCCGGCGTCGAAATGCCCGCGGCCGGCAGGGTCTTGAGCGCGGCCTCGTCGCCTTCGACGGGCTTTTCGATCAGCTTGCGCGTGAATTCCAGGATCGCGGCCAGGCGCGGATCGGCGGCGTCGGCGGGCTTGCCGGCGTCGGCCACCTGGATGTCGGCGGCGTTGGCGCCGGCGTCCACCAGGCGCTGGCGGTAGTGGGCCGCCAGGGCGGGCGACGGCGTCAGGCGCGACGCATACAGCGCGACCAGCAGGCGCTCGGCCAGGGTCAGGCCGGGCAGCGCCGGGTCGAACAGGGCGTCGTAGCTGCCTTGGGTGGCGGCGGCGACCTTGTCGCGCTGGTGGCGTGCGGCGTAGGTGGTGCTGTCGGCCTTCAGGCCGACGAGCTGGTCAACGAGGTCTTTCGCGGCGTCGTAGACGATAGGTTGTTGGGCCATTGAGAGCGTCTCCTTGAGTGTCATTGCGCCGGCTTGGCGGCGGCGCTGGCCGCGCGGGCTTTCACCGCCGCGTCCAGGAACGTCAGCACGCCTTCCCAGGATTCCTGGTCGGCGCGGGCGTTGTCCTTGGGGTTGCCGCCGCTGGTGCTGATCTTGCCGGACACGGGGTGGGCATAGACCAGTTGCGTGGTGGGCACGTACGGGAACAGGATGGAATGCCCGCCGTTCTGGTAGTCCAGCCACTTGACCGGATAGGGGTGCTGCACCTCGGCCAGCTTGTCCCGCACCATCTTCGAATACAGGCTGGACGGCCACGAGCCGTCATCCGTGGCGGACAGCAGCATGACCGGGCCCTGGATGTCTTCGACGCGGATGCGGGCTCGCGCCACGGCGTCCGGGTCCTGCAAGGCGGTCAGGATGGCCTTTTCGTGGCGATGCGGCGACGGGCCTTCGTCAAACGGCGCCCAGGTGGCGGTGCGGTTGTTTTCCCAGACGTGGGGCAGGGGCTTGCCGCCCAGCAGCCAGGTCGGGCCTTCGCGGCCGATCTTGGGGTCGCAGGCGTTCTGGCCGCTGTGGACGACGGCGCCGGGCACGTAGGCCACCACCGCCGACACTTCAGTGGGGAAGGTGGCGCCCAGCAGCAGCACCAGTTCGCCGCCGCGCGACTGGCCGCTGATGGCGACGAAGTCGTGCTTGGGCTGGACCTTCTTGCGGAGCCAGCGCAGGCCGGTCTGGAAATACTCCAGCGGCGTGTTCGAGATGTAGTCGGACAGGCCCGGCGCCTTGAAGTAGGCCAGCGCAAAGGCGGCGTAGCCGCGCGAGGCATACAGCGCCGCGCGCGGTTCGTTGATGCCGCCGCCCGAGCCGTTCAGGATCAGCACGGCGGGGTGCGAGCCGGGCGTGGCGCCGGCCGGCAGGTACAGCGTGCCGACCAGGCCTTCCTCACGCACCTCGATGCGGGTGACGCCGTCGGCGGCCAGGCGCTGCACGAAGCGGCCCTGGGCCTGCGCACCCGAGGCGCGCACGACGATGTCGGTGACCAGGGCGTCGGTGACCGGGTGGTTGAAGTGTTCGCGGCTGGGCGAGTCCACGGGGGACTGCGACCAGATCAGGCCCATGGGCGACACGCCGGCGTAGTCGCCCGACGCCGGGGCGTCGCGCGACAGGTCGACCGCGCCGTCCTCGCCCGCCACGAAAGCGGCGTGGCTTTGCCACAGCACGCCGTTGCGGCGGGTCAAGGCGGTGATCTCGACCGTCTGGCCGGGCGCGACGTGCTCGACCCGGATGTGGCGGGGCACGTCGATGAGCGCGTCGACGGGTTGGATGCTCAGGGTAGGGACCATGATGCGTGCCTTACTTGCCCGTGTCCTTGGTGACCATCATGGCCGCGGTGCGGTCGCTGGTCATCGGGGTGACCTTCAGGCCCTTCTTGGTGGCCCAGATGTTCTTGTAGTGGTACAGCGGGATGATGCCGACGTCGTCGGCCACCAGCTTGACCGAGTCGCGCAGGATGGCTTCACGCTTGGCCACGTCGAATTCCGAGGTGGACTGGTCCAGCGCGGCATCGACCTTGGGGTTGCTGTAGTGGCCCCAGTTGGACGCGCCCAGGCCCTTCTTGGCGTCGACGGTGGCCAGGATGTTGACCAGCGCGTAGCTGGCTTCACCCGTGCCGTTGCCCCATGCCAGCATGCTGACGGCGAATTCGTTCTTGTTGGCGCGGCCCGAATACACGGCCCACGGCACGACTTCCACTTGCGTCTTGACGCCGATGCGGGTCCAGAACTGCGCCACGGCCTGGGCGGTTTCCGGGCCTTGCGGGTAGCGGTCGTTGGGCACGTGCATGGTCAGCTTGAAGCCGTCCGGAAAGCCCGCGGCCGCCAGCAGCTTCTTGGCCTGTTCGACATCGTTGGGGATGTCTTTCACGTCGGGGTTGTAGCCGAAGGTGCCCTTGGGCATCCACTGGTTGGCTTCGGTGGCGGCGCCTTGCAGGATGCGGTCGGCGATGGCCTTGCGGTTGATGGCCAGGTTCAGCGCCTGGCGCACGCGCACGTCCAGCAGCGGGTTCTTGTCCAGCGGCTTGCCGTTGTTGTCGGTGATGTATTGGTTGGGCGCGGGGTTGAAACTGGGCTGCAGGATCATCACGCGCAGGCCGTCGTAGGGGTAGACGGACACGTTGGGGGCCTTTTGCAGCTTGGCCAGGTCAGACACCGAGACCTTGTCGATCACGTCCACGTCGCCGGCCAGCAGCGCGGCGGTGCGGGCGGCGGCGTTGTTGATGTAGCGGTAGTTGACCTTGTCCCAGGTGGCTTTCTCGCCCCAGTAGCCGTCGTTGCGTTCCATCAGGACGCGGTCGCCGGGAGTGTAGGACACGAACTTGTAGGGGCCGGTGCCGACCATGGCCTTGCCCGAGTTGTAGTCTTCGGTCGTCGACTTTTCACCGACGTGCTTGCTGACCACGTGCACCGACGCCAGGTTCAGCGGCAGGTCGGGGTTGGGCGCCTTGGTCTTGACGATCAGGGTCAGCGGGTCCTTGGCGGTCATCGTGTCGATGGTGCGCAGATAGCCGGCGTAGGTGGCCACGCTGCCGGGCACGGCGCGGGCGCGGGTGTAGGAGTAGATCAGGTCGTCGGCGGTGAACGGCGTGCCGTCCTGCCACTTGACGCCTTCGCGCAGCTTGAATTCCCAGGTGGTGCTGTCCAGCGGCTTCCAGCTCACGGCCAGGCCGGGCTGCAGCTTGTTCCACTTGTTTTCGATCAGCAGGTCCCAGAAGTGCAGGGCCACCGAGCGGTCGCCGGCGTGGTTGTTCAGTTGCGGGTCCAGCGACGACAACGGGTCGGCAAAGCCGATGGACAGGTTGTCGGCCGAGGCCGCGGCGGACACGCCCAGGATGGCGGCGGTCAGGGTCGAGAGAATCAGGCGTTTCATGTTCGGCGTCCTTGGTGAGGGGGAACGATCAGTAAAGGTTCCATGGATCGCGGCGGTAGCGCCGCGGTCCGCGAGCGTCAGGCCATGTCGTTCAGGTGACAGGCGCTCAGGTGGTTGATGGCGATTCCCTTCAAAGTGGGAACCTCGGTTTTGCAGCGCGGCATCGCATGCGGACATCGCGGATGAAAGTGGCAGCCAGAAGGCGGGTTCAGCGGGCTGGGAATCTCTCCCTTGATGGCGGTAAAGGTCTTGTGGCGCGATTTCAGGTTCGGGATTTCAGCCAGCAGCGCCTGCGTATAGGGGTGGTTGGGGCGCTGGAAGACTTCGTCGACCGTGGCCGTTTCCACGACGCGGCCCAGGTACATGATGACCACGCGGTCCGACAGGTGCTCGACCACGCCCAGGTCGTGGCTGATGAACAGATACGTCAGGTTCAGCTGTTCGCGCAGGTCCATGAACAGGTTCAGGATCTGCGCCTGGATGGACACGTCCAGCGCGGCCACGGCTTCGTCGCACACCAGCATCGACGGTTGCACGGCCAGGGCGCGGGCAATGCCGATGCGCTGGCGCTGGCCGCCGCTGAACTGGTGCGGATAACGCTGGCGCAGCGCGGGGTCCAGTCCGGCGCGCTGCAGCTGGGCGCTGACATAGTCATCGAATTCGCCGTTGCCCACCAGGCCGTGGATGCGGGCCGCTTCGCCCACGATCTCGTCCACGCGCAGGCGCGGGTTGAGGCTGGCGTAGGGGTCCTGGAAGATCATCTGCACTTTCAGGCGGGCAGCGTGGGCTTGGGCCGACGTCATCTCGGCCGGGCGGCGGCCGTTGATCAGCACTTCGCCGCCGGACGGCGTGAGCAGGCCCGCCGCGATGCGGCCCAGGGTGGACTTGCCGCAGCCGGATTCACCGACCAGGCCGACCACTTCGCCGGGGTTCACGATCAGGTCGACATGGTCGACGGCGCGCGTGATGGCGGGCGGCTTGGACAGGCCCAGGCGCTGCAAGGCGCGGCCAGCGGCGCCCACGGGGCGTTCGCCAAAGCGCTTGCTGACCTGGCGCAGGTCGATCAGGGGCGTGACGCCGGCTTGTGCGCCGGCCGTCGTGTCAGGCTGCGCTTGCAACGGCGTGCCGATAGCGGATTGCTGGCTCATGCCGCCACCTCGCGCAATTGAATCGTCGGGTGAAAGCAGCGCACCTGGTGGTCGGGCAGCACGTCGGTGATGGCGGGCGCCTGGCCGCACTGCGCCGTGGCGCGCGCGCAGCGCGCCGCGAACGCACAGCCGGCGGGCAGGTGGAGCAGGTTGGGCGTCATGCCGGGAATCTGGCGCAGGCGTTGGCCGCGCTGGTTGTTGCTGGGCAGGCTGTCGATCAGGCCCACCGTGTAGGGGTGCTGCGGGCGGTCCAGCACGTCGTCGACCTTGCCGTGTTCGACGATGCGGCCGGCGTACATCACGGCCACTTCGTCGGCCAGGCCCGCCACCACCGACAGGTCGTGGGTGATCCAGATGAGGCTGGTGCCGTGCTGTTGCGCCAGCTTCTGCACTTCGGACAGGATCTGCGCCTGGATGGTGACGTCCAGCGCGGTGGTCGGCTCGTCGGCAATGATCAGGTCGGGGCGGTGCAGCATGGCGATCGCAATGGCCACGCGCTGGCGCATGCCGCCGGACAACTGGTGCGGGTAGGCCAGCAGGCGTTCTTCCGGGCTGGGTATGCCCATCATGCCGAGCGTGTCGCGGGCCAGTTCGCGGGCCTGCGACTTGCTCATCCTGCTGTGGGCGCGCACCGTTTCGATCATCTGCACGTCCACCCGCAAGACGGGGTTCAGCGTCATCATCGGATCCTGGAAGATCATGGCGATGCGGTTGCCCTGCAGCTTGCGCAGTTCGCGCGGGGCCAGTTTGGTCAGGTCACGGCCCTGGAACAGCACCTGGCCGCCGACCACGCGGCCGGGGGCGTCCACCAGGCCCATGATGGAAAAGCCGGTGACGGACTTGCCCGAGCCGGACTCGCCGACCAGGCCCAGGATCTTGCCGCGTTCCAGCGTGAACGACACGTCGTCCACGGCGGGCAGGGTGCCGGCGCGGGTGAAGAAATGGGTGCGCAGGTTGCGCACTTCCAGCGTGGCCGGTGCGGCCGGGTTCGATGCGGCGGCCGGCGCCGCGGCGGGGCGGACGGCGGTCATTTGTGGGTCCTCGGGTTCAGCACGTCGCGCAGGCGGTCGCCCACCAGGTTGATCGCCACGATGGTGACGAGCAGCGCGATGCCGGGGTAGAAACTGATCCAGTATTCGCCGGACAGCATGTATTGGAAGCCGTTGGAAATCAGCAGGCCCAGCGACGGTTCGGTCACCGGCACGCCCAGCCCCAGGAAGCTCAGCGTGGCTTCCAGCGTGATGGCGCGCGCGATCTGCAAGGTGCCGATGACGATCAGCGGCGGCAGGCAGTTCGGCAGGATGTGCTTCCCTATGATCCGCCAGTTGGGAATGTCCAGGCAGCGGGCGGCTTCGACGTATTCGCGGCGGCGTTCGACCAGGGCCTGGCCGCGCGCGGTGCGGGCGTAGTAGGCCCATTCCAGGATCACCAGCGTCAGCACCACGTTGCCCACGCCCTTGCCCAGGTAGGCCAGGATCATCATGGCCACCAGGATGGACGGGAACGACAGGATCAGGTCGACCAGGCGCATGATCAGCGCATCGACCTTGCCGCCGGCGTAGGCGGCCAACAGGCCCAGCAGCGTACCGATGATGCCGGCGATCAGGGCCGAGCCCACGCCGACCATCAGGCTAATGCGCAGGCCGTACAGAATGCCCGACAGCAGGTCGCGGCCCTGGCCGTCGGTGCCCAGCCAGTAATGGAAAGTGCCCAGGCCGTTCATCGTGCCCGGGGGCTGGCGCGAATCCAGCACGTCGATCTGCAGCAGGTCGTACGGGTTCTGCGGCGATATCCACGGCGCCAGCACGGCCGCCAGGATCAGCAGGGTGGCGATGACCAGGCCGAACACCGCCGTCCTGGACGACAGGAATTCCAGCAGGTTGCGGCGCCAGGGGGACTCGCGGCGCAGAGCGGGCGTAGGGCTAGGGGTAGACGTGGCACTCATGCCGATGCCTCCAGCCGCACCCGGGGGTCCAGCACTTTATAAAGAATGTCCACGATCAGGTTCAGCGTCACGAACAGGCACACCACCACTATCAGGTAGGCCACGATCACGGGGCGGTCCAGCGCGTTCAGGCTGTCCAGGATCAGCTTGCCGGCGCCCGGCCAGGCGAAGATGCTCTCGGTGATGACGGCAAACGCAATGGTCGAACCCAGTTCCAGGCCCAGCACCGTCACCAGCGGAATCATGGTGTTGCGCAGCACGTGCACGCAGACCACGCGAAACGGCGACAGGCCCTTGGCGCGGGCGAACTTGACGAAGTCCAGCGGCATCACGTCGCGCACGCCGGCACGCGTCAGGCGGATCACCAGCGAGATCTTGAACAGCGACAGGTTCAGCGCCGGCAGGATCAGGTGGCGCCAGCCGTCGGCCGTCAGCCAAGACCACTGAAAGCCCAGGAATTCCACCGTCTGGCCGCGGCCGCTGGCCGGCAGCCAGCCCAGCGATACGCTGAAGGTCATGATCAGCATCAGCGCGACCCAGAAGGTCGGCAGCGAAAAGCCCACGATGCTGCCCGCCATCACCAGCTTCGAAAAGCGGCTGTCGGGATACAGGCCGGCCAAGAGGCCCAGCGGCAGGCCGACAATGACCGCCAGCATCAGGGCGGCGATGGCCAATTCCAGGGTCGCCGGCAGGCGCTGGATCACCAGTTCCACGGCGGGGATGTTGTAGACGAAACTGTTGCCCAGGTTGCCGTGCAACGCGCCGTTCAGAAAGCCCAGGTACTGCTGCCACAGGGGCTTGTCCAGGCCGAGTTCGGCGATGATGCGGGCGCGGTCGATCTGGTCGACGTCCTGGCCGATCAGGATGTCTACCGGGTTGCCGATGGCGTGCAGGCCCACGAAGACGATCAGCGTCATCAGGAAGACGACCACCGCGGCCTGCGCGATGCGGCGTAGCAGCCAACCGGTCATTGCGCGGTCTCCGCGTGCTTGGCGGGGGCCGGGGCAGGCGTCCACTCGTCGCCGAATACTTCCGGTTCAGAGAACGCTTCCATGTTGGCGTAGTGCACCGCCACGTCTTCGCGGTAGAACAGGCCGGCGATGCCCTGCGCCAGGCGCTTGGCGCCTTCGCTGATGGCGGGAATGTCGCCGGACACGGTGCCTTGGCTCAAGGCGGCGGGGTACGAGAAGCAATGCACCCGGTCCAGGCCCGGACAGGCGCCCGGGGTCTTTTCCTGCAGTTCGAACACGGGGCCCAGGTCGGGCGAGTCGTGCAGTTCCTGGTCTTCTTCGCCGGCCGGCGGGGTGTAGCGGTCGCCCCAGGCGCGCACGTGCGGGGCCAGCGCCGCGAATTCCGGACGCACGGTCCAGTCGATGCGAAAGCCCGTCGAGAAGATCAGGAAGTCCAGCGTGAACACGCCCTTGGGCGTGGTGACGCGAATGTCGTCGCCGGCCAGTTCCACGTCCTGCACGCCGCAGCCCAGGTTGAAGAAGGCGTTGGGATGGCGCGACACGCGTAGCGTGCTGCCGCGCGGGGGCGGCACCTGGGCGGCGTTGATGTAGTGGCGGATCTTCCACTTCCAGTCGTCGGGCAGGTGCAGGTGGCCGTGGGTCAGGCCCGGGTTGCCGGCGCCCTTGCCCTTGTTGATGCGGGGAATGTCGTTGCGGCGGATCAGCAGGTCCACGCTGGCAGCGCCCGCTTCCAGCGCAGTGGCCGCGCTGTCCATGGCCGATGCGCCCGCGCCCACCACGCCGACGCGCTTGCCGGCCAGGGTGGCGTAGTCCATCACGTCCGACGAATGGGCCCAGCGGTCGCGCGGCAGCTTGTGCGCAAAGGCCGGCACATAGGCGCCGCCCAGGCCGTCGCGGCCGGTGGCCAGCACCACGCGGCGCGCCAGCACCGTGCTGCGGCCCGCGGGCGATTCGATGTCCAGCTGCACCAACTGGTCGGCGCGCGGCAGCACGGCCAGGATGCGGTGTTCGTTGCGCACGTCCAGGTTCAGCACGCGGCGGTACCAGCGCAGGTAGTCCATCCATTGCAGGCGCGGAATCTTGTCCAGCGCTTCCCAGGCCTCAAGGCCGAACTGCGCCTCGAACCAGGCGCGGAAGGTCAGGGCGGGCAGGCCCAGCGCGGGGCCGGTCAGTTGCTTGGGCGAGCGCAGCGTTTCCATGCGGGCCGTGGTGGCCCAGGGGCCTTCATAGCCTTCGGGCGCCTGGTCGAAGATGGGGGCGACAACGCCCAGGTGCGTCAGCGACGCCGCCGCGGCCAGGCCGGCCATGCCGCCGCCCACGATGGCCACGTCCAGCACGGGCTGGCCGTCGACCAGGCGCGGCGTGACCCAGTTCTTGGCGGGGATTTCCAGCCAGGACAGGTCCTGGCGCAGGCGGGCCTCCAGATCGGCCAGGCCTTGCGGCGCGGGCGCCGGGGCGGCAATGGGCAAAGTCATAGTGCGGGGGTATCCGTAAGAGGGGCTTCATCACCGTAGATGGACTGCAGCAGCGCGCCGTGCTGGCAGGCGTCGTGCAGCACGAAGCCGGGCAGCAGCGCCGCCGCGGCCTGCGCCAGGGCATCGGCCAAGGCCTGGCAGGCCGGCGTCAGCGCTTGCGACTGCGGGGTGATGACCCCGAAGAAAAAAGGGATGTCCAGGTCGATCGGCCGGATCACCACGCCCGCCATCGGCGCACCGTAGGCGGTAATGGGTTCCAGCACCGACACGCCCAGGCCGGCGCGCACGGCGGCCAGGGCATTGACGGACGAATTGGTTTCAATGGCGCCCAGCGGGTTGCCGTTGGGCGGCAGCGCGGCGTCCAGGCGCCGACGCAGACGGTACGGGTTGGCCATGGTGATGACGCGGCGCCCGGCCAGCTCGGCCACGGGCACCACGTCATGGCGTGCAGCCGGGTCGTTTTCCGGCAGCGCGACCACACAGGGCGCCTGCCCGATCCAGTGCACCGTCAGGCCGCGGTGTTCCAGTGGCAGGCTGGTCGCGCCCAACTGGGCTGCGCCGCTCAGCACCGCGTGCACCACGCGTTCGGGCGATGCGCTGCGCAACTGGATGCGCGCGGCGCCGCTTTGCGCTTCGATGCGCTTGAGGGCATCGGGCACCAGCCCGGCCGCCAGCGCCGACGTGGCGGCCAGCAGCAACGGCTGCGCCTGGCCGCGCGCGATTTCCTCGGCGCGGCCGCGTATCTGCTGCAGGCTGGACAGGGCGCGTTCGACGTCGTCGTACAGCAGGAAGCCCTGGTCGGTGGGGGTCACGCGGGGGCCGCTGCGGGCGAACAGGGCGTAGCCGATCTCGGCTTCCAGTTCTTGCAGCAGCCGGCTGATGGCCGGTTGCGAGCGGCCGAGCAGCCGCCCGGCAGCGGTGACGCTGCCTGTGGACATGACGGCCGCGAAGGCCTCGAGTTGGCGAAGTTCCATCTGGGGTGCTTTATGCTCAGAACGCATTCTTGCCCACCCAGTATGCGCTGTACAAATAATTAAAGGGCATAAGCAAATTCCCTAATGGGGATTTCCTGATGCCTTTTCATTACTGCACGTTATTTCAATGACTTACCGGGTTTCCCCTAAGCCGCCCGTCGCAAGCGGGGATCGTTGTGCCCGGCGTGCAGAGGGATCATTCAGAACCAGCGGGGCGCCCAGGGGCATGCTGGGCTGCTCAGCCTTGGCTATGTCCGCAGCCTCGCTATGGCGCGGAAAGGCGTGACCCACGAGGCGTTTGTCTGCTCGGCATGTGGCGCGGAGTGGGACGACTTCCACGACAAGCGAGATGAGGCAGTGGGCGGGTCGCTTTCCTGACGCCTGAACGGCATTGCTCGGGGGGGCACGCTGACTCCATCGTGGATTCCCTCGATCAGCGTCGCGATGAAAGCGGACGATCTGATCGATGACGGGGGCGTCGGTGGACGGGGCGGGGAGGGAAGGGTAGATGTATTATTCTGAAACAGGCGTATCTTTGTTCAGGGCAATGACTGATAGTGGCGCCGGGAACATTTTTCCCTGCAAATCTAGGACTTACATTGAAGATTGAAACTGGTATCGTGAAGTGGTTTAACAACGACAAGGGCTTCGGCTTCATCATGCCGGAGCTCGGTGGCAAAGACCTCTTCGCCCATTACTCTGAAATTCAGGGTGATGGACACAAATCTCTTGAAGAGAACCAGCGTGTTTCGTTCGTCGCCGGCCAAGGGCAAAAAGGTCCTACGGCGACCATGATCAAATCGATTTAATCGCTGGGCTGCTTGCTGCAATGCAAGCAGTTCGGTAGCAGGTTGTGGGGCCGGATCCTTTGAAACATTGGATCCGGCCCTTTCGTTTTGGGCCGCACTCGCCATCTGGACCAACACGAAGGCCTTTCAGCGCGGCGCCATGCCTTTGCGCTGACCGGCAGGCGTTTCGAGTAGTTCGGCCGTCATCTGGTCGCGTTCAAGGATGCAGGGTTCCTGGGCCAGGCTGGCCAGCAGTTCGTCGTAGATATCGCCCATCAGCCCGGCGGGCCGTTTCAGGTCGCACGAGACCTGATGCATGCGCAGCAGCAGCGAGCGCATGCGCTTGACCTCCCAGAGCAGGGCAAGCACATCGGCGTTCCAGGGCTGGCGCTCGCGGATGACGCGCAGCTCGGCATGGGTGAGGGGGACTTTGAACGGCATGGCGAAAAACACTGGTTATATATCCAGTATAATCCGCCAAAAACAGGGCCAGGTTTGTTGCGGGTCGGCCAAGTGTTACCAATCGCCGAACCCTGTTTCCCGATCCTCTCCTACACTCGCGGCGTCTCAATCTTGCGAGTTGCATCATGAAAACGCTCTGTAGCCTGGCCGCCATCGTCTTGTTGCTGACCGGCTGTGCGGTCTATACCCCCAGCGGGTCCATCGTGGTCGATCCCCACGACGGCGGTGGCCGTGGCGGTTTCTGTCCGCCGGGGCAGGCAAAGAAAGGCAACTGCTAGGCTGTGGTCGGCCTGCCCGCGGGGCCGCGGCGGGCCGACGTATTCACTGCGCCAGGGCCAGGCTCAGCGCGGCTTCGCAATGCACCAGGGTCGTGTCGAACACGGGCACGGCGACGTTGCCTTGGTTGAGCAGCATGCCGACCTCGGTGCAGCCCAGAATCAGGCAATCGGCCCCGCGGTCGATCAGGCGGCTGGCGATGGCGACGAACTCGGCCCGGCTGTCTTCATTGATCTCGTCGCGGCAGAGCTCTTCGTAGATGATGCGATGGGTTCGAGCACGGTCGGCCGGCTCGGGAATCACCGGCTCCAGGCCGGCGGCGACGAGACGGTCCGTGTAGAAAGACTGTTCCATCGTGAAGGCGGTGGCCATCAGGCCGGGCGAGCGCAAGCCGCGGCGCTGGATGCTGGCGGCGGTGGCATCGGCGATATGCAGCAGCGGAATCGACACGCCCTGCATCATCGGCGTTGCCAGCTTATGCATGGTATTGGTCGCCAGCAGGAGGAAATCAGCGCCGCCGCGCTCCAGGGCGCGCGCTTCGTGGTTCAGGATATCGGCGGCCTGGTCCCATTGTCCCTGCGCCTGCAGCGTTTCGATCCTGGCGAAATCCAGCGAACGGATCAGCAGTTCCGGCGAATGCAGCCCGCCCAGGCGGGCTCGGGTCTGGTTGCAGAGTTCACGGTAATAGATCTGGGTCGAGGCGGCGGACATACCGCCCAGAATGCCTATGGTTTTCAAGAATTGCTGCTCCGGTAAGTCGGGCCGAATGCGGGATGCGAAATACGGCAAGGCAGCGATTGTGGCCGGTGCCGGGCTTTCTTCGCGAATTCTTATCCATTGGAATAGCGTTGAAGCATATGGATACTTTGCCCCCCCGCGTCGGCTGCGGGGCGAGCATGTCCGCCGGCTCGTTGCCGTCAGCGCCGTTTATCCGGGCGGCGCGGGGCCGGCAGCGGCGTGCCGACGTGGCTGGCCAGCCAGTGTTCGATCTTGTCGTCGCGGCGGGCGGCCCAGTCCTTGCCCAGTTCCAGCACCAGCATGTTGCGGGTGTCGCCGAAATCTTGCCCCGGCGCCTTCTGGAACATGGCCTGCCAGATTTCCGAGGCGACCAATTCGGTGGTGAGCAACACGCCGATGCCCTTGGCATCGATCCACAGGGGCGCCGCGCGTTCGTCCACGTGCGTCTTCAGGTTTTCCAGCAGCTTCTGGGCCATCGACGCGTTGTCTTTCGAGGCCGCGATCAGGACCAGGTACTGGCGCCGGTTGCTGGACGTGTCGTCCGAATCGCCAAAGGGATTTTCCATGGTCGTGCCTTCAGGGGAAGTATTTGGGCGACGGCCGGTTGTCGGCCGTCATGTCCGCACCATAGCACCACGCTGCCCTGGCTTCGGTCACGCTGCGCTTTTTTCGCGCGCATCCAGCCAGGCGCGGCCCTTGGGCGTCAGCACCGCAACGGCCGGGCCGCTGGCGTGGCCGCGGGTCAGGTCGATCAGGCCGTTGGCCGTGGCGTCTTCCCAGGCCGACAGGCGGGGGCACGACGTGCGCCAGGCGTCCATGATGTCGGCATAGGTGCGCGGGTGTTCGGACACCCAGATGAGGAACTGCGCCAGGTTGCCCAGTTGGGACGCGCTGGCTTCGAGGGCGGGACTGTCAGGCATGGCCGGCTCCTTTTCGAACAGCCAATGCCACGATACTCCCGTCAGGAAGCCTGCGTCACCGGGGTGTCGGCGCCTTTGTCGATGATCTTCTTCATCGACGGGGCCGGGTGCAACACATATTTTTCGCGTTCATAGAACGCCACCGCATCGGGCCGGGCATCCAGGAACACGGCGCCCATGTCGCGAGCCCGGGCATCGGCTTCGGCGTACGCCATCAGCGCCCGTCCGGCGCCGCTGCCGCGGACGGCTGCGTCGACCACCAGATCATCCACGTGCAGGTGCGGGCCGCGCGCCAGGGTATGCACCGGCCGGATACCCATCACGCCGACCAGTTTGCCGTCCAGGTACGCGCCGACCAGCTCATAGCCCGTGTGCGATTGACGCCGCACGCGATGCAGGAATTCCGCTTCGTCCAGCTTGCGCAATTGTGCGATCAGGGGATAGGCCAGCGCCCAATGGGACGGCTCGATTCTGTGGACTGCGATCATGGAATGCCCAGCGATGTTTTGTCGGGCGGTCAGGCTACCACGGCTGCAAATGCGAGCGGCGCGCTGAGGCGGGCCATGCCGGCCTGATAGGCGCCAAAGCCGGCTTGATGCAGGCGGATGGCACAGGGATGATGAAAAAAGGCAAAAAAAATCCGGCCCGAAGGCCGGAGAAAATTACAACAACAAGCACAACGGCTCGCCGGCACGAGCCAGTGCAATGAGAAATTTATCAGATATGCGATAGATTGCAAGGTCCAGTGTCCACAAGTCGGACACATTTACCTAGACCACCCGGGTCACCGTCGTGCCGTCCCGGAACCAGCCATCCAGGTTTGCCAGCATCAGGTCCGCCATGGCGCGCCGGGTTTCGTGGGTGCCGCTGGCAATATGGGGCAGCATCACCACATTGTCCATCCCGTTCAACGCCGGGGGCGTGGCCGGCTCGTGTTCGAACACGTCCAGGCCCGCGCCGGCAATGCGCCCGTCGCGCAGCGCGGCGACCAGTGCGGTTTCATCCACCACGCTGCCCCGGGCGATGTTGATCAGCCAGCCTTGGGGCCCCAGCGCGTCGAGCACGGCGGCGTTGACCAGATGCCGGGTTGCCGCGCCGCCCGGCACGGCCAGCACCAGGAAGTCGCTTTGGGCGGCCAGTTCCAGCACGTCGGCGCAGTATTGATAGTGGCCGGGCGCATCTGCCCGCGGCTTGCGGCTGGTGTACAGGATGGGCATGTCGAAGGCTTCGGCGCGGCATGCGATCTGCCGCCCGATATTGCCCAGGCCCACGATGCCGCAGCGTTTGCCGCTCATGCGGGTACCCAGGCCGAAGCCCTCTTGCGGCCAGCGGCCTGCACGCACGAAGCGGTCCGCTTCGGCAATGCGGCGAGGGGCCGCCAGCATCAACGCCAGCGCGGTGTCCGCGACGCAGGCGTCCAGCACGCCGGGGGTGTTGGTGACCAGCACGTTGCGCGCCTGCGCCGCCGCCACGTCGATGGTGTCGTAGCCGACGCCGAAGCTGAACACGCCTTCCAGGGCAGGCAGCGCATCGATCAACGACCGGGATGCGCCAAAGCGGCCGCTGGTGGCGATGCCGCGGATGGCCGGGCCGTGTTCGCGCAGCAGCGCGGCCTGGTCGCGGCTTTCCCACCAGCGGTGCACGCGGTAGCGCGATTCCAGGTCGGCGGTCAGTTCGGGCAGCAGGGGGCCGACCATCAGCAGGTCGGCGGCGGGGGCGGTCAAAGTGGATGTCATGGCTGGGGTGCGGGGTTAAAAGGCGGCCTGCATCGCGCGGGCTGCCGAGGGGGAAGGACGCGGCAGGGATATCGCCGGCCCGCTGCCCTGGGGCGGCGGACCGGCACCGCTACCGGACGTGAACTACTGGACTTGAATATGCCGGGTCTTGATGATCTGCCCGTAGCGTTCGCGCTCGCTGGCGGCCAGGGCTTCCAGTTGCTGGGGCGTGGAGCCATGGGCCACGGCGCCCTGGGATTGCAGTTTGGTCTTCATGACGGGGTCGCTGGCCACCTCGCGAATCGCGGCGGACAGCTTGTCGATCACCGCTTGCGGCGTGCCGGCGGGGGCCAGCACCGCCGTCCACGAACCCGTCTGCGCGTTCTTCACGCCGGCCTCGTCGATGGTGGGCACGCCGGGCAGGGCGGGCGAGCGCGTGGCGCCCGTCACCGCCAGCGCGCGCAGCTTGCCGGAATTGACGTAGGGAATGGTCTCCAGCACCGACGCGAACAGCATGTCGACCCGGCCCGCCATCAGGTCCGTCATGGCCGGACCGCCTCCCTTGTAGGGCACGTGCATCAGGTCGACGCCGGTGGCCTGTTGGAAGATCTCGCCCGACAGGTGCGGCGCGCCGCCGGTGCCCGAGCTGGCATAGGTGTGCTTGCCGGGCTGCGTCCGCGCCAGCGCCACCAGTTCCGACACGTCCTTGGCCGGCAGGGTGGCTGGCACCACCAGCACGAATGGCAGGTCCGAAAATAAGGACACGGGTGCAAAGGCCTTGGCCGGGTCCGAATGCAGCTTGTAGATCCACGGGTTGATGGCCAGCATGCCGGAATTGGCGAACAGCAGCGTGTAGCCGTCGGCGTTGGCGCGCGCCACCAGGTCGGCGGCGATCTGGCCGCCCGCGCCGGGGCGGTTGTCCACCACGACGGACGCGGACAGCTTGTCGCCCAATGCCGCGGCCAGCAGCCGCGCCGAGATGTCGGTGCCGCCGCCCGGCGCGAACGGCACGATCAGGTTGATGGGGCGTTCAGGGTAGGGCGCAGCCTGCGCCGCACTCGGCAGGACGCTGCTGGCGGCCAGGGCCAGCAGCGCGGCGATAAGCCGGATGCGGGGGCGCGCGGGTCGGTTTGTCTCCATGATTTTCTCTTTGTGGTGGATGGGTGGAGCGACGAAGGTCGGGCAATTCCGGCCGCGAAAAATGGGGCTGCGGCGGCTCGCCTCGATGTGCTGGGGGCAGGGTCCGCCGACACGGCGCAACGCCTCCTTTTGTGTCGGTGGACCTGGGTCTGACCCTTGCGGCCGAGTATAGGAATGCCTGCCGATGGATGACTGTTCGAGCTATAAATAGCATTGATCAATTCAAGGATTGAATCGATGGAATTCCGCCAGCTTGAATGTTTCATCGCCGTGGCCGAAGAACTGCACTTTGGCCGCGCGGCGCAGCGCCTGTGCATGACGCAGCCGCCGCTGTCGCGCCAGATCCAGTTGCTGGAGCAAGACCTGGGCGTGACGCTGTTCGAACGCAGCAGCCGCCAGGTGGAACTGAGCGCGGCGGGCCGGGCATTTCTGCGCGATGCCCGCCACCTGCTGGAATATTCCGCGCGCGCCGCGGCCATCGCCCGCCGCACCTCGGGCGGCGAGGCCGGCCACATCACGCTGGGGTTCACGGCGGTGGCGTCGTACCGGCTGATGCCGTCACTGGTGGTGCGGGCGCGCAAGCGGCTGCCCGGCGTGGACATCCAGTTGCGCGAAACCGTCAGCACGGATCTGTCGCGCCTGCTGGTGGCGCGCGAGGTGGATGCGATCCTGGCGCGCAGCGTGCCGCAGCAAAGCGGCATCGAGGCCCGCCTGATCGAACGCGAGCCGCTGATGCTGGCGCTGCCTGCCGGTTCGCCGCTATGTGCGCACGCCGTCGTGCCGCTGCGCCTGTTGCAGGGCCAGCCATTCGTGCTGTATTCGCCGCGCGAAGGCAAATACTTCTACGACCGCATCGTCGGCGCCTTCGGGCTGGCCGACGTGCAGCCGCAATACGTGCAGCGCGCCAGCCAGACGCACACCCTGCTGGCCTTGGTGCGGGCCGGCCTGGGTGTGGGCATCGTGCCGGATTCGGCGCGCGAGCTGCGCCTGGAAGGCGTGGAATTCCGGCCGCTGGGCCAGCGCGATCTCTACGCCGACATGTACCTGGCCTGGCACGCGCAGCACGACAACCCCGCGCTGGCCGCGTTTCTCACGCAAGTCGCGGAAACGGCGTGATCGAGGCCGGCGCCGTCCGAGCTGCCCGCGCGGACGGCGTCGTTCCACCCGCGCGAGCCGCCCAGGCGCTCCGCGCCTACCAGCGATGCGTGTACATCGCCGTCAGCGCCATGCCCGCGGCCGGCAGGCGGCTGCTGTTCAGGCTGTTGCGCATCAACTGGCTGTACTGGGGGTAATAGTCGCGGTTGAACAGGTTTTCGATGCCCAGCGTCAGCGTGTCCTGCTTGCTCAGTTCGTAGCGGCTGATCAGGTCCACCGTGGTGTAGCTGCTGACCTCGCGGCGTCCGAAGCTGTTCACGCCGTCCAGCCGGTAGTCCTTGCTGCCGAAATACGTGACCTGCACGCGGTTGCTCCAGTGCTCGCTGGGGCGGTATTGCAGATAGCCGGTCAGCTTGAGCGGCGCAATGCGGTAGCCGGTCATCGGCTGGCTGGGCTGGCCGTCCGGCGTTTCGCGGCCGCGCGTCCACGTGAAGGTGCCGCCGGCCCCCCAGCGGTCATCGTCGGTGCTGTAGTCCAGGCTGCCTTCGACGCCGAAGATCTTCTCTTGCGTGCGGGTCAGGATCAGCCCGTTGTTGAAGCTTTGCACGTCGCCCAGCTTGGACGTCGAATAGAACACCGCCAGCGTCGCCGACGTATTGCCGAAGCCGCCGCGCCAACCCACTTCATAGTTGTTGGTCTTGACCGGTTGCAGGTCCGACGAGGCGATGTTGAACCCCGGGCGGGCATTGCGCATCTGCACGCCGATATCCGGCAACTGGAAGCCCTGACTGAACGAGGTATAGAACTCTTGCCCCCGCACCGGCGAATAGGCCAGCCCCGCGTTGAACAGCAGCGCGTCGTAGCTGACCGAGCCGCCCTTGATCGTCTGCGGATTCGCCACCCGCGACTGCGACAGCGGCACGAAATCGTCGAAACGGGCGCTGGAATACTCGTAGCGCACGCCGCCCTGCGCGGACCACTGGTCGTCGAACTTGTGTTCCAGCTGGCCGAACAGGCCGGTGCTGCGGGTGGTCAGCTCGGGCATGTAGGTCACCGTGCCGGTGCGGCGAAACACCCGGCCGCCGCTGGCGTCGTACGCCACGGGGTCGAAGATGTCGTTGGGCATGTCGCTGCGTTCCTGGTTGAAATCCAGGCCCCACAGCAGCTTGGTGCGCTTGGCATCGCCCAGCGGCGTGTCCACCGTGATGCGGCTGCCCAGCACGTGCGAATTCTGCATCACCTGGTCGACGTTGTTGCCGCGCGTGACCACGGCGCGCGCATCGAACGGCGTGAAGCGGGTGTAGTAGTCGCGGTAATACACCTGGGTGCTGAGCTTGCTGCCCCACAGCGACTGATGCTGGTATTCCAGGTTGACCAGGGTATTGCGGATCTGGTTCTGGTCGTCCAGTTGCAGCCCGTCCAGCGGGCGGGCCGTGGCCGACCCCGGCGGCAGGCGCGCCACGGCGGGGTCCGACGCGTAGTGGGTGTCCTGGTCGGCGTTGTAGTGGCTGACCGACAACTGCACGCGCTGATTGTCGTCCAGCCGCACGCCCAGTTTCGCGCCCACGTTGAAGGCGTTGGCGTTGAACATGTCGCCCTGGCTGGGCTCGGGGGCGATGCGGTGGCCGTTGGCGTCGTACGAACTGCCGATATGCCGGCCGCCCACGTCGAAGGCATAGTCCAGCTTGCCCTGGCTGCCGGCAAAGTGTTGCTGCAACTGGCCGCCCAGGCCGTCGGCGCGCAGGCGGGTCAACGGCGACGTGGCGGTCAGCGTGGTCTCGGCCACGTCCGGGCCGCCGGCCGGGCGCGTGGTGATGGACACGATGCCGCCCGTGGCGCCGGCGCCGTAGATCGCGCTGCTGCCGCGCAGGACTTCCACCCGTTCGATCAGCCCCGGGTCGATATTGGCCAGGTTGCGCGCGGAATCGCGGTTGGTGTTCAGCGGAATGCCGTCGACCAGCACCAGCATGCTGCGCCCGCGCAGCGTCTGGCCGTAGTCGGTAATGGTGCGGCTGGAATCGGCCATGCCCGGCACCGCCTTGGCCAGCACCGTGGCCAGGCTGTCGGAACCCGTGCGCAATTCCTGCAGCTGGTCACGCTCGATCACCGTGGTCTGCCGGGTCGGGCTGGCCAGGTCCGACTGGGTGCGTGACGCGCTCACTTCCACCGCGGCCAGCGTCACCGGGCCAGCCTGGGCCGCGGCAGCCCGTTGCAGCACGATGGCATTGCCTTCGCGGCGCTGCTCCAGGCCGCTGCCGCGCAGCAACCGGGCCAGCGCCTCTTCGGGCGTGTAGCTGCCCGACAGGGCCGGCGCTTGCAGACCTGCCACCACCTCGGGGGCGTAGAACAGTTGCAGTGGCGTGCGCTGCGCCAGGCGCTTGAGTGCGGCGTCCAGCGGCTGGGCGGGCATGCTGAATGCGATCGGCGCCGCCGTCGTGCCCTGGGCCTGCGAGGCGGCCGACGCAAACGCGCAAGCCAGCGCCAGCACGACCGGCGCCAGGCGCAGCGCGCCGGTTCGCCCAGCGCTGCGCAACGGGCTGCGCGCGTCCAATCCCAAGTGTTCCAACCCTGCCTGCACGTTCCTGCTCCTGTTCTTTGCCAAAGGGGGCCCGCCGTTGTCGGCGCCCGGGACAGGCGCCATGACATCGGAGGGCTTTTGCGGAAGACGCAATCCGGCAAAAAAACCTGAATGGGAATTTGTAACGATGGCGCGACAGCCGATTCCGGCAACGATCAGCGCGCGCTCACCTGCGCCGTGCCGTCCGGCAGCAGGCGCACCGTCACCGGCAGCAACTGGGGCAGGGCGGCCAGCAGGCTGTCGGGGTCGGCGGTATTGAACATGCCGGTCAGGCGCATGCGTGCCGACGCGGCATCGACCACGATCGGCACTCGGCGGTAGCGCGACACTTCACGCGCCACGTCGGCCAGCGCCGCGTTGGAAAACACCAGCTTGCCGTTGCGCCAGGCCAGCACGGCGTCGACATCGGCCGCCGTCACCGGCCCCAGGCGGCCCTGGGCGTCCAGCGCCACGCGCTGTCCGGCCGTCAGCGCCGCCGTGGCGCCCGCCAGGCCGGGCGGCCCGTCGACCCGCACGGACCCGGACTCGACCACCACGTCCGCGCCGGTGTCGCCGCGCCGCACCTCGAAGCGCGTTCCCGTGACCGTGACCGACCCGCGGCCCACATCGACGACGAATGGCCGCTGCGAATCGTGCGCCACCGTGAACATCACCTGGCCCGCCACCAGTTCCACCAGGCGCTGCGCCTTGCCCAGCCGTACCCGAACCTGGCTGCGCGTATTCAGTTCCAGCAGCGAGCCATCGGGCAGCTGCAATTGCTTGCGCTCGCCGATGCCGGTCGCCAACGCCATCACCTTGTCCCCGGGCATCATCAGCACGACGCCGCCTGCCAACGCCAGCGCCAGCGTCGCGCCCGCGCCCACCAGAAAACGCCGGCGGCGTGGCGCAGCGGCCTGGCGTTGCACGCGTTCGGGCTGCACCTGGCCGGACGCTTGCCATAGGCGGTCAAGAAAATCGTATTCGTAGCGGTGGCGCGGATCGGCTTCCAACCAATCGCGCAGCGCCTGCCGCTCGGCCTCGGTCATGTCGCCCGACTGCGCGCGCGCAAACCAGCGCGCGGCGGCTTCATCCGGAGGGGGCGGGGCGGGCAGGGAGTGCGTCATGGCAGCGGCGCGCGGCTAGTGCGGCGCATGCGCGCTAAGGCGCTGCCGCAGGTGGCGCAAGGCGCGGATCATGTATTTTTCGACCATGTTCTTGCTAAGGCCCATGTGCTCGGCGATCTCGGCCTGGCTCAGGCCTTCCAGCCGTTGCCACAGGAACACCTGGCGGCATTTTTCGGGCAGCTCGGCCAGGGCGCGTTCCAGGTCTTGCGTCAATTGGCCCGACCGGGCCTGCGACAGCGGGTCGCCCAGGCGGCTGGGATGGGCCGCAATGATATCAAGCGGCAGCATCTCGACGCCGCCTTCTCGCCGATGCTGGTCGATGACCAGATTGCGCGCCGTCTGATGCAGATAGGCGCGCGGCTCCCGCACGGTGGCGTCGTCCGCCTCCAGGCACTTGAGCAGGGTGTCGTGCGACAGGTCTTCGGCCGCGGGCCGGTTGCCCAGGCGTCGCGTCCACGTGCGCAGCAATTCCTCGTAGAAGGGCAGGAATCCCTTCGCGCGTGATAAGCGGCTTGCCATACCGGTGGCCGTAAAGTGGGACCGGAATGATAATGCGTTGCATTTGGTTGTGGCAAGCGGCTTTCGCCGAAGCGCTCGGCCAGCGGGTGGGGCACGCGATGCTTGCCGCGGCTCGCTGCCGCGGCGGGCCGCGACGTCAGGCCGGCATCTTCTTCTTGCCCATCAGCGCCAGCGTCAGCGCGCGCCCGCGCCGCATGAACGGATACAGCGCCGCCGACAGGCACGGGCTGCGAAACACCGCGGCATTCACTTTGTTGAACAGGTCGTTGTCGGTGCTGATCAACGCCAGCCGGTTGATGCAGTCGGCGCCCCAGTAGGTCTTGCCGTCCAGCCGCAGCAGCATGCCTTCGTTCAGGTCGTAGCCTTGCTTGCGAAAGGCCGCGGCCAGGTCCGGATGTTCACGCATGTTCAACAGCGCCACCGGCCCCACGGCTTTGCGCAACTGCACCATCCGCACGTAATTCGTGCAGAACGGGCAGTCGCCGTCGTACAGCAGGAAGTTCCGGGGGGTGGCATCCATATAGACAGAGCTTACCAGCGTGCGCGGCGCGGTGCTGCCGTGGGCCGGGGCGGTGGCCGGGGCGTGGCCCTAGTTCCAGTCGATATCTTCCTGCAGATACCACGGCCCGGCCAGGGGCGTGACGACCAATTGCGGGTGCGACGGCAGCAGCGGTTCCTGCGGCGAATATTCGTACCAGAGCAGGTGACGGTCCGCCACATCCAGCGTGGCATGCGCCACCGCGCCCGACGCGTCGTACTCGATACGAAAGGCGTCGATGGCCAATCCCAGCTCGCGGATACGCCTGCGCAAATCCGCATGCTGCGCTGCCGCTTGCGCATCAAAGGCCTGGCTTGCCGGCCGATCCGGCAACGCGCACGATGCACCTGCCGGTTCGCAATACCGAACGGCCCCGTAGGCCAATTGCTTCGGCCCCTTGGCCGAATAGCCCGCGATGCGTAGCGGTTGCACGTAGGCCAGCAGGGCCTCCAACCGGGGTACGTCGGACGCGCCCGGTTGCCGGCAGGCGTGCCAGCCCCAGGCGCCGGCCAGCGCCAACGCCACCGCGACCAGGGCGCCACATGACCAGACACGGCGGTTCATCGTGCTGCCTACGCCGCCGCGTCCGCCCACGCCAGGTGCATCGCGTAGTCGCGCACGTCCTGCGGCCAGTCGGCCAGTTGCCGCGCGAACCGCTCTCGGTCGCCCGCATACAGCGCACGCGTGGCTTCTTCGAAACCGGCCAGGTTGCCCGCCATGCTGGACATGAAGTGGTACGCGGCCTCTTGCCGCTGGCGTTGCTGGTCGCGCGCCTCGTTGTCGCGGCGCGCCTGTTCCACCAGCTTGCGCAGCGCCACCGAGGCGCCGCCGGGTTGCGCGGCCAGCCAGTCCCAATGGCGCGGCAGCAGGGTCACTTCGCGCGGCACCACGCCCAGCTTGGGCCGGCCGCGGCCACGCGGGGCGGCGTCGGGTGCATCTTCCGTTGGCGCGGCGTCGGCAGCCGGCTGCGGCTGGTAGCGCTGGCGAATCTGCGCCTCGTCGCCACGCAGGTCCAGGTCGACCTGCTTGCCGGTCTGGTCATCGAACACCAGGATGGCGGCATCGCTGCCGGCGGCCGAGGTCTGCCGCACGGCCAGCGCTACATCGGCCAGCGGGCCGCGCGCCAGCAGGCGGTGGCCTTCGAAGGCGGTGTGCAGGGCGGCCGCGGACGCTGCGGCGGGGGAGGGAATCGTGGTCATGGCGGTCAAGGCTAAATTTTGCCCGGGTAAATTTTATGGAATGCATTGTGATCCGACAAAAAGCGCCTGTCAATATGATCCGGGTAAAAATAGTCGCGGCCGCGCCACGCCCATGAAAAAAGTCGCAAAAATCCTGCGCCGACCTAGGGTCAATACCTAGTCAAAACACACAGGCGGCGTATAATCTTGCTTTGCGCCCGGAGTTACCCATGCGTCTCGTTCAAAAAGCGCTCACCTTCGACGATGTGTTGTTGGTGCCTGCGTATTCCGAGGTGTTGCCGCGCGACACCTCCCTGGCCACGCGCCTCACCCGCAACATCAGCCTGAACATCCCCCTCGTGTCCGCCGCCATGGACACCGTCACCGAGTCCCGCCTGGCCATCGCCATGGCCCAGGAAGGTGGCATCGGGATCATCCACAAGAATCTGTCCGCCGACGCCCAGGCCCGTGAAGTCGCCCGCGTCAAGCGCCACGAATTCGGCATCGTGATCGATCCGGTCACCGTCACCCCCCAGATGAAAGTGCGCGACGCCATTGCGTTGCAGCGCCAGCATGGCATCTCGGGCCTGCCGGTCGTCGAAGGCCGCAAGCTGGTCGGTATCGTCACCAACCGCGACCTGCGCTTCGAAGAAAACCTCGACCAACCCCTGCGCAACATCATGACGCCGCAGGAACGCCTGGTCACCATGAAAGAAGGCGCCACGCTCGATGAAGCGCAGGCCCTGATGCACAAGCACCGCCTCGAGCGCGTGCTGATCGTCAACGACGGCTTCGAACTGCGTGGCCTGGCCACCGTCAAAGACATCGTCAAGAACACCGAACACCCGCTCGCCAGCAAAGACACCCAGGGCCAGTTGCGCGTCGGCGCAGCGGTCGGCGTGGGTGCCGGCACCGAAGAGCGCGTCGAAAAGCTGGTCGCCGCCGGCGTCGACGTCCTCATCGTCGACACCGCCCACGGCCACTCCAAGGGCGTGCTGGAAGGCGTGCGCTGGGTCAAGCAGAACTACCCCAAGGTCGAAGTCATCGGCGGCAACATCGCCACCGCCGCCGCCGCGCGCGCGCTGGTCGAATACGGCGCCGACGGCGTCAAGGTCGGCATCGGCCCCGGCTCGATCTGCACCACCCGCATCGTCGCCGGTGTCGGCGTGCCGCAAATCCATGCCATCTCCGAAGTCGCCAAGGCGCTCGAAGGCACGGGCGTGCCCCTCATCGCCGACGGCGGCATCCGCTACTCGGGCGACGTCGCCAAGGCCCTGGCGGCCGGCGCCTTCTCGTGCATGATGGGCGGCATGTTCGCCGGCACCGAAGAAGCCCCGGGCGAAGTCGTGCTGTTCCAAGGCCGTTCGTACAAGTCGTACCGCGGCATGGGCAGCCTGGGCGCCATGACCGACGGTTCGGCCGATCGCTACTTCCAGGACCCGGCCAACAACGCCGACAAACTGGTCCCCGAAGGCATCGAAGGCCGCGTCCCCTACAAGGGTAGCGTGCTGGCCATCATCTACCAACTGGTCGGCGGCATCCGCGCCTCGATGGGCTACTGCGGCGCCGCCACCATCGACGACATGCGCACCAAGGCCGAATTCGTGGAAATCACCTCGGCCGGTGTCCGCGAATCCCACGTGCACGACGTACAGATCACCAAGGAAGCGCCCAACTACCGCGCCGACTGATTCCCGTACAGTCAACTACAATGTCATGCATCACGCACCGGCAGAACCGCAAAATCAGTCAGCGGGTCTGCCGGTGCGGTTTTATTTACTGCGGTTTCATTCATTACCGGTAGAGTCTCCATGCACCAGCGCATCCTCATTCTCGACTACGGTTCGCAAGTCACCCAACTGATCGCCCGTCGCGTTCGCGAAGCCGGCGTCTATTCCGAAGTGCATCCGGGCGACGTCGACGACGCCTTCGTGCGCGAACAAATGGCGCAAGGCCTCAAGGGCATCATCCTGTCGGGCAGCCACGCTTCGGCCTACGAAGAAGGCTCCATGCGCGTGCCCCACGCCGTGTTCGAGCTGGGCGTGCCCGTGCTGGGCATCTGCTACGGCATGCAGTCCATGGCGCAGCAACTGGGCGGCGTGGTCAGCTTCTCCGACCACCGCGAATTCGGCTACGCCGAAGTCCGCGCCCATGGCCACACCAAGCTGCTGGAAGGCCTGGAAGACTTCACCACCGCCGACGGCCACGGCATGCTCAAGGTCTGGATGAGCCACGGCGACAAGGTCACCGAGCTGCCCCCGGGCTTCAAGATCATGGCGTCCACGCCGTCGTGTCCCATCGCCGGCATGGCCGACGAAGACCGCCGCTTCTACGCCGTCCAGTTCCACCCCGAAGTCACGCACACCGTTCAAGGCAAGGCCATGCTGGCCCGCTTCGTCAACGAGATCTGCGAATGCCAGGGCGACTGGAACATGCCCGACTACGTCGCCGAAGCCGTCGCCCGCATCCGCGAGCAGGTCGGCACCGACGAAGTCATCCTGGGCCTGTCCGGCGGCGTCGATTCGTCGGTGGCTGCCGCGCTGATCCACAAGGCCATCGGCGACCAGCTCACCTGCGTCTTCGTCGACCACGGCCTCTTGCGCCTGGACGAAGGCAAGCAGGTCATGCAGACCTTCGCCGAGAACATGGGCGTCAAGATCATCCACGTCGACGCCACCGCCCAATTCATGGGCAAGCTGTCCGGCGTGGCCGACCCCGAAGCCAAGCGCAAGATCATCGGCCGCGAATTCGTCGAAGTGTTCCAGGAACAAGCCGGCAAGCAGCAAAGCGCCAAGTGGCTGGCCCAGGGCACCATCTACCCCGACGTCATCGAATCGGCCGGCGCCAAGACCGGCAAGGCCACCTCGATCAAGTCGCACCACAACGTGGGCGGCCTGCCCGACACGCTGAACCTGCAACTGCTGGAACCCCTGCGCGAACTGTTCAAGGACGAAGTCCGCGAACTGGGCGTCGCCCTGGGCCTGCCGCCGCAGATGGTCTACCGCCACCCGTTCCCCGGCCCCGGCCTGGGCGTGCGCATCCTGGGCGAAGTGAAGCACGAATACGCCGAACTGCTGCGTCGTGCGGATGCGATCTTCATCGAAGAACTGCGCAACACCAAGGACGAAGCCAGCGGCCTGACCTGGTACGAGCTGACCTCGCAAGCCTTTGCCGTGTTCCTGCCGGTGAAATCGGTGGGCGTGATGGGCGATGGCCGTACGTATGAATACGTCGTGGCCCTGCGTGCCGTGCAGACGTTTGACTTCATGACGGCAGATTGGGCGCCGCTGCCGCATCCGTTGCTGGCTCGCGTGTCTTCGCGGATTATCAATGAAGTGCGTGGGATCAATCGGGTGGTGTACGACGTGTCGAGCAAGCCGCCGGCGACGATTGAGTGGGAGTGATCGGACGTCTAGTACAGTCCGGCACCAGACAGCAAGAAAGAGCACCTAAGCCCGCGTAAATGCGGGCTTTTTTGATTCTTTGAGTGGCACCGTCTGGTAAATTTTCGCATAGCCAAGCACCATTTTTTTATGGCATGGTAGAGGGTATCGAATGAACCTGATGCCATGCTTGGCAGTTGATACCATGTCGCTCAGAACGAGTGGTTCATGGTATCAAATTTACCTAACTCGTTGATCTATATGAATTTAAGTGGAGAAAATACGAGTGTTCTGAGCATGGTATTTTGACGTGGAGAGCCACCCAACCCATGCTGACCGATACCAAGCTGCGCAACCTCAAGCCACAGGACAAGCTCTATAAGGTGAATGACCGCGACGGCCTCTATGTGGCCGTGACGCCTGCCGGGTCGATCTCGTTCCGCTACAACTACTCAATCCACGGCAGGCAGGAGACCATCACCTTCGGCCGCTACGGTGTCGGCGGGATCACCCTTGCGGAAGCCCGCGAACGGCTGGGCGAAGCCAAGAAGATGATCGCCGCAGGGAAATCCCCGGCCAAAGAGAAGGCGCGGGACAAGGCCCGCGTCAAGGATGCTGAGACATTCGGTGCGTGGGCCGAAAAGTGGCTGCGCGGCTATCAGATGGCCGAATCCACGCGTGACATGCGCCGCTCTGTCTTCGAGCGTGAACTGAAGCCGAAATTCGGCAACCAAAAACTGGCGGAGATCACCCACGAAGACTTGCGTACGCTGACCGATGCCATTGTGGAGCGAGGCGCACCGGCAACGGCAGTGCATTCCCGCGAAATCGTATTGCAGGTCTATCGTTGGGCCATCGAGCGCGGCCAAAAGGTTGAGAACCCGGCCAATCTGGTACGTCCTACGACCATCGCCAAGTTCGAGCCACGCGACCGGGCGCTGACGCCCGATGAAATCGGCTTGATGTACCAGTACATGGAGCGCATCGGCACGACGCCTTCCATCCGGGCGGCGGCCAAGCTGCTGTTGCTAACGATGGTGCGTAAGAGCGAGTTGACCAACGCGACCTGGAGCGAGATCAACTTCAGTCAGGCGCTTTGGACGATCCCGAAGGAGCGGATGAAACGGCGCAATCCTCATCTGGTGTTCCTGTCCCGGCAGGCGCTGGACATTTTTATCGCCCTCAAGACCTTTGCCGGCGGGTCCGACTACGTGCTTCCGTCGCGGTACGACTCGGACCTGCCCATGAGCAGCGCCACGCTCAACCAGGTGCTAACGCTGACGTACCGACTGGCGCAGAAGGAGGGGAAATCGCTCGCCAAGTTCGGCCCGCATGACTTACGACGCACGGCCAGCACGCTGCTGCATGAGGCCGGCTACAACACGGACTGGATCGAGAAGTGCTTGGCGCACGAGCAGAGGGGCGTCAGGGCCGTTTACAACAAGGCCGAGTACCGCGAGCAGCGCACGTCGATGCTACAGGATTGGGCGGACATGATCGATGAGTGGACGCTCAGGAAGCCAAGCCTGAAACCGTGAATTTTGGATGGGAGCGTGGAGGGCTTTTCTTACCCACGCAGTTTTAGCCGCTAAAGAACTCCATCGTTCAACCTCTTTAGCCGGCGGTAGCCGGCCAGCCTCGCAGAGCAGGATTCCCGTTGAGTGCCACCGGCGCGAATAAGGGACAGTGAAGAAGGAACACCCGCTTGCGGGTGGGCCTACTTCACCTATCCTGCCCGCACCTCAGCCGCGTTTCTTCCGCGTACGTCTGTGTGGAAAGAACCGCTATTTCGCCGCGATCGCGTTGGAATCGGCGAGGAAACGGGGTTGTCGCGCCGAAATCGGCCAGAATCGCGGAAGAATCGGGCTCCAATAGTGGAAAAATAGCATTTTCCAATCGGTTTCCTGCCAATTTCCGCGCGAATTCCTCAACAGTTCCCCCGTGATTTCCACACGAGCAAAAAGGGTCCAGGCGCAAAGGATTTACCGGCCATGGCGCTTCGTTGGTTTTAGGTGAAATCTCTCGGGGATTGCGGCAATGGCCTTAGAGACGGCTTGGCGTTCGATGCCCAGCCTTCGTGCAATATCCGACTGATTGTGTCCTGACCACTGGAGCATCAGCATCTGCTTTTTACGATCCGACAGCTTCGCGTCCACCATCTGCCGTGCTTGATTACGAAGTTCGCTTGTGTCTGCCGGCTGCAAGCATTGACCCGCCACGTAGTGAAAGACGTAGCTATCAACTAGCTGATTGCCCGATTTCGCTTGGGGAGTGGCAGGCTTTGCGCATTGCTGGCTAAGCCTGCTCAATTCGAGATCGAATTGAGCGACTGATCGCCTCGCTTGCCGATAGGCGGGATTCCATGTGCCGCTTGGCAACCTTGGCCGATGATCTAGGCAGTATTGGCTGCTCAGTCGAAGTTCTTCTTCCAGATCATTGGCCTTCGGGGTGTCGCTCCCGTCAGCGTACAAGGCGAGTTCGGTTAGTGAACCACAGAACCTGCAAAAACTTTGTCGACGTTCGCCATTCAGGCGGGTGGTGCGTACTCGGGACTTTGCCGGTCGTTTGCAGGCGCAGTCCCCAACCAATTCGATCAACGTTTCCAGTGTCGCCACAAATCGCTCATCCCTCGTGGATTGCTTGTCCTCGGTTTTGACGAACTGGCGTAGCAACTGCCGCTGCACGCGAACCATCGCATCAAGCCCCACCAACCGAATGATCTCGCTGAAGCTCACCCCTGTTCCCGCGCCAGGGACGTAGCCCAGGTAGCGTTGCGGCAGCGCCGCCGTATATGCGGCCATAGCGGGGTCGATCAGCTCCTGTATCAGCCGAACGATGGGGTAGCGCTTTGAATACCTGGAGTATGGATGCCAGCGATCCTGAAGCTGTCCGATGGCTTCTGAGACTGTGGGATCGCATCCCTCCCAAACGGTAATGGTAGATTTAATTTTCATGTCAACCATTATCGCCAATTATTAGGCTGATGCAATACTGCGTTGCAAGGCATGATCAGGCACACATTAGAAAGTGACTGACGGAGGTTCATGCATGCAGGCAACGACGAACAGGACTCTAATCAACAAGAAAAAACTACTGGCGATGATCCCGCTGTGCGAGCGCACGATTTACAACCTGGAGCAACGGGGAGAATTCCCCCGCCGGATTGCGCTCACTAGCCGAAATGTCGTGTGGGATTTGGCCGATGTCGAGGAATGGATTGAGGCCCGCAAGTTGTCGGGCATCCAGGCCCGTCGCCCCGGAATGGGGGGCTGAATTGTGTCCATTGATTTGCGGGCGGCATTCGAGAATGAGCCGCCTGTACTTGACTTCATATGGCCCGGCTTCCTTGCGGGAACAGTCGGAGCGCTGGTAGCGCCTGGAGCCACTGGCAAGAGCTTCTGGGCGCTGGAAGCAGCAATGTCCATTGCGTGCAGCGTTGCGGGCGGTGACCTTGTGGGCTTCAACCCGCAGCACACCGGACGCGTGATTTATCTCGCTGGAGAAGACCCGCTGCCGGCGCTTGTGTGCCGAGTTCACGCTATTGGCAAGTACCTTGATCAGCAGGCTCGGGAAGCCATCGCGGAGAACCTGAGCGTTATGCCGATCATGGGGCAGCGCATGGACGTGATGAAAGAATCAGAGTTGGCCCGTCTAATTGAGACTAGCGCTGGTGCTCGGCTGATTGTGCTCGATACTTTGAGCCGGATTCACGGCTTGGATGAGAACAGCAACGGCGACATGGCGCGTCTTGTCGCCACCCTTGAGTACGTCGCGGCCAGCACCGGCGCATCAGTCCTGTACCTGCACCACGTCAGCAAAGGTAGCGCCCGCGAGGGACTGGCCGATCAGCAGCAGGCTGCGAGAGGCGCGTCAGCTCTAATCGACAATGCCCGCTGGTGTGGCTTCGTGGCGAAGATGACCGCGGATGAGGCCAAGCGTCTGAGTGATCGCGTCTATGAGCGGCAGCCCATTGGCAACGAGCGGCGCGGCTACTTCGTGCGCTTCGGCGTATCCAAACAGAACTACGACGCCACCGAACTTGATCGCTGGTATTTGAGGCACGCCGGCGGCGTGTTGCGGCCGGTAGAGCTAGTGGACGTGAAGAAGGAGAGCAGCCTGCACGTCGTGAATGGGAGGGACGATGAGCGGTGGTAATGCCGTGACCCCTACCAGTACGAGCGCGCAGGCACGGGTGATGCTCTATCAGCCTAGCCTGCGCCCGCGCCCGCGCGAAGGCGATTGGATGGATACCTCTTTCGGCCGCTGTCGCGTAACCGGGAGGTTAGGCCAGCGGCACGCCGATATCGTAGAAGCGATTTTGTACTGCGCCGAACGTCGGCGCGATGTCTCTGATGGTGGCGTTGAGCTTTTGGTGGACCCCGCCCGTGTGCGAAAAACACTGTCTGACAGCCGGTACAGCTTCACGCAGATCGAAAAGCTGTTGGTTGAGTTACGTGCCGCGACGATCACTATCGAGACGCCGCAATTCGATTTCCCAATCATCGGCGGATTGATTGACCATGTTATCCCTTCGCCCATGACGCGTCCCGATCCGCTGACGGGGGGCGAGCGGAACTTGTGGCGGGTGCGGCTTGGCGTTGCACTGGTGATGCTGCTTGAGCATGACTTGCGTTTGTACTACGACCCAGCCCCCATCGCCCGCCTCCAGCATGGCATCAGCCAGGCTGTCGCGCGGCACGTTTTGAGCCACAAAGTAGAGCCAACAGGCGGGTGGTATATCGACACCGTTATCGTGGCAGTAACCGGGGAAGCCTCAAGTCAAACCATGCGCGATGCTCGTCGAAGGCTCAAAGAGGACGCCGAAAAATTACGGCAAATCGGGCTTGTGATTGACGGCGACCGCATCAAGAAGAAGGGCACAGGCAACACCTAAAGCGTGGCACAGCCGCCCGATGGCGTGGCACACCCGCCCGATAGCGTGGCACAGTCGCCCGAAACGTGGCACACCCGCCCGGAGTTAGCAGGATATTCAGGATATTCAGATCCTGCGCGGCACAGCCCGCGCTTGAGGCGCGGTCCGGCCTTGCCGGTCGGCCATGGGCCGACGGTTGAACACCAAGGAAGGAGAGCGTCCACCGAATGCGCCTACTGCCCCTCCTGGCGTTCAACCAAAAACGTCGGTTTCCGGTTTCCCTTCATGAAGCGTCCTACATCCGCCCAATGAGGACGGAATAGGAGGCGACCAGATCAGACACCCTGCAAGAGCGCGCAGGACGGCCAGGAGGCCGTTCAAAGCGGTTCGGTAATGGTTGGGTAGCCTCGCGACCCGAAAATCGCACCACGGACCGTACATCGCGTTTTCAGGCTGGCGCCGGTTGCGACTGGTCGGCACGGAGTGAGCCGGCGGCCTGATGTCGGTAAGAATATTATTATTCTTTCCGCGAGAAGCCGCCCCTCAAGTGTCAATAAAGTCGGAACAAATCAAGAACATAGGATTACGAAAGCACGGAAAACATGGGCTTTTCTGCGTTCGTACAGGCCGTTCGTTGACCGTTTCGGTCGTCAGGTGCGGAAGTCGAGCCGAGCCGGCCCGGGCCGCTTTACCAGGTTTTCGGCTCTGAGTGCTTGTATTCGCCACGGCGCAAGCATTGCGCTACCAGGTCATCGCGCGACTTTCCTGCCGGCAAGGTCTTCCAGTAATCCACTTTGCATGTTTCGTCGCTCACGTCGTATTGCTTATCCGCAATGGCATCGTCACCACAGCCGACCAACACTGCTCCCATCAGCACGCCAACCACAAGCCCCTTCAACGCCATCACTTCTGTCTCCACACGAGATATCGGAGGCGACATGATAGCCGGACCTCATCATTGCGCAGAGTAAGGCCGCCAATGTTCTTTAGCAGCTAAAACCCAATTCCCTCGGCGTCCAAACAGTATTCCAATCTTGAGAGATTGTTCCCAGCGGTCCGCAGCGCTCGCTCCTGCAACTTCGAATTCGGATCGGCTGCATCTGCAAACAGCGTGTGTAAATCGCGGGGAAATGTCTAGGAGTTCGCGCGGAAATCGGCAGGAAACCTCTGTGTTTTCCTGTAATGCCGTGTATTTGACGCGTACACACGTTCGGCTCGGCATTTACAGATGAATCCACAAAACGCGACCAACACTTTCCTTGGTGTAAACAACGCCGTAAGGCGGGCAGGATGTGTGAAGTTAGCTAATCGGCGGAGCCGATTATCTATCTTCACTGTCCCTTATTCGCGCCGGTGGCACTCAACGGGAATCCTGCTCTGCGAGGCTGGCCGGCTACCGCCGGTTCCTGAGGTTGAGCCGAACAGGCCGGCGAGACAGATGCACACGAAAACGTCACCGGAGTCCCAGCGTTTTTGAATGACTATTTCTCGTGTCAACCGTTTTTGCCAATTATTAGGTCGATATGATTCCGCATTGCAGGGCATTATCAGGCACACATTCGAAAGTGACTGATGGAGGTCAAAGCAATGCATGCAAAAACAATCAGCACCCTGAGCAACAAGCGAGAGCTACTCACTGCGAAGCCGCAAAATTTAGCGGCTAAAATCGCTCTGTCCATCGCCGTGACCCTTGGCGTCGGCTCGATGCCGGCGCAAGCGGGCATCCCGGTCATCGACGGGACTAACCTGTCGCAAACGACCGTCACCGCGATTCAGCAAGTCGCGCAGGTCCAGAAGCAAATCGAGCAGTACGCAACGCAGTTGCAGCAGTACGAAAACATGCTGCAAAACACGGTCGCGCCAGCCGCCTACATTTGGGATCAAGCGCAGTCCACCATCAACGGGCTGATGCAGTCCATTGACAGCCTGAACAGCCTAACCAATCAGGTCGGTAGCCTGGACGCCTACCTGGGCAAGTTCCAGGACGTTTCCTACTACAAGTCGTCGCCCTGCTTCACCTCGGCCGGCTGCTCCGACACCGAACGCGCCGCGCTGGAGAAAACCCGCGCCTTGGGTTCGCAGTCGCAAAAGGCCGCGAATGACGCGCTGTTCAAAGGCATCAAAGATCAGCAGGAAAACCTACAGGCGGACGCGCGGCAGCTCGAACGGCTGCAATCGCAGGCGCAGGGCGCAAAAGGGCAGATGGAAGCCATCGGCTACGCCAATCAGATCGCCAGCCAGCAGTCCAACCAGCTCCTGCAAATCCGTGGCCTGCTGCTGGCACAGCAGAACGCCATCGGTGCGCAATTGCAGGCCCAAACCGACCGTGAGGCGCAACAGGAAGCCGCGCATAAGGCATCGACGGAACCCAGGATCGGGAAGACTCCCAACCCGAAAAACTGGCTGCAAGTGAAGCCGTAGGAGGGCCAGAACATGAAGAAATCAACGGTCCTCTTGACCGCCCTTCTCGTCGCATTGGTGGCCGGCTGCGATAACAAGCAGCCGGCCCAAATGCCCGAGGTGAACGCGGAAAACTGCGCGCCCGACCGCATACAGAAAATCGAGGATCGGCCAACGCGCGAGCAGTTCGCCGGCGCGTGCTCCCGCCGGTCGGTGATTGCACCGACCGAGAATCCTAAGAACTGGCTGGAGGTGAAACCATGAAACGAATGGCGTTCGCCCTTAGCGTCGGCCTGGCCTTCGCATTGTTCTCAACGGGTGCCTCGGCCGAGCTGACCAACCAGGGCATGCTTGACCAGGTGGTGACGGAATTCGCTAGCAAGGCATCGAGCTGGAAAACGGTCATCATGGATGCCGCGACCTGGCTTTTCTGGACCCTGGGTACGATTTCCCTGGTCTGGACGGGCGGCACACTGGCCCTGAAAAGGGCCGATGTTGGCGAGTTCTTTGCGGAGTTCGTGCGCTTCATCCTGTTTTTCGGCTTCTACCTTTGGCTGCTGCGAAACGGGCCAGAAATCGCAGATGCGATTATTCAGTCGTTGCAGCAACTCGGCTCGAAAGCCACCGGCATATCGTCCGTGACGCCCTCCGGTATCGTCGATGTGGGCTTTATGATCTTTCAGCAGCACGTCAAGAATTCGTCCCTGTGGAGTCCGGTTGATACCGTCATCGGGGCAATTCTTAGCCTCGGAATCCTGCTGCTGCTCGCCACCATTGCAGTCAATATGCTGCTTGTTCTGGTGTCGTCCTGGTGCCTGATGTACCTGGGAATTTTCTTCCTTGGCTTCGGCGGATCGCGCTGGACCTCTGATATGGCGATCAACTACTACAAGACCGTCCTCGGGGTTGGCGTCAACCTGCTTGTCATGGTCGCTCTGGTCGGGATCGGCAACGATCTGCTGACCGGGTTTTACGCCAAGATGGGCAAGGGCACGCTCAACTTTGAAGAAATGGGTGTGATGCTGGTTTTCTGCCTGGCACTGCTGTTGCTCATTAACCGGGTGCCGCCTCTGATCTCCGGCATCATCACCGGCGGCGGCGTTGGCGCGGCCGGCGGTCTCGGCAACTTCGGGGCTGGCGCGGTTGTAGGGGCGGGCATGGGGGGGGGCGGGGATTGTGTCTTTTACACCATTTGCGCGCTCCGAGCAAAAGGGCTCTTTTTGATATCTGGTGCGGGCGGTGGCTCTATACAAAAAAAGAAGCAAGATATAGATATAAAACTA
>NZ_JCBANA010000025.1:0-81816 GCF_059760725.1 Achromobacter sp. 1014246743 | reverse complement strand
GTGGCGGGCTTTGCCCGCCGTTGTGGGGGGTAGGGGCTTGTGTGGCGCGTTTGGGATGGCGGCTGAAGTTGGCTTGGCGACTGCTTGTGTGTGCCTGGCGGTGGGTGGCTTGGCCGTCTATTCGGTTGTTGGTGTTGGGGGGCGTTGTGCCGTGATTTGCTTCAGGTAGTCCACCAGTCTTTGGCAGGCGGGGGTCAGGGGGCGGTCGGCGCGGATGGAGTAGCCGACGTCGCCGAAGGTGCCGAAGACGGTGGTGGGCAGGCGGGCCAGCAGGCCCATGGCGAGGAATTGGGCGGCGGCGTCGTAGGGGATCAGGGCCAGGGCGTCGCTGTGCATCAGGATGCCGATGTTGGTCAGGAGCGAGAGCGACTCTACGTGGCGGGCGGGCAGGCGCAGGCCGGCGTCGAAGAAGGTGCGTTCTATCGAGGCGCGCAGGGGCGAGGTGGGGGCGGGCAGGATCCAGATGTGGTCGATCAGGTCGGGCAGGGCGATCTGCGGGGAGCGGGCCAAGGGGTGCTGGGCTCCGACGACCAGGCACAGGTCTTCGCGGTAGAGCTTGTGGTGGTCGACGGCGACGCCGGAGATCGAGGCCATGTCGGGGCCGGGCAGGCGGCCGACGACGATGTCGACGTCGCCGGTGGCCAGGGCGGGCAGGAGCTGGGCCGAGGGGCCTTCGCGGACGGTGACCTGGATGCCGGGGTGGTCGGTCATGAGGCGGGCGATGGCTTCGGGCAGCAGCTTGGCGGACGCGGCGATCAGGGTGCCGACGACGACGTGGCCGCTGGCGCCGCCCAGGACGGCGTCGATGTCGTCGGCCATGTAGCGGATCTCGGCCATCATGGCGTGCACGCGGCGGCCCAGGACCAGGGCCAGTTCGGTGGGGGTGACGCCGCGGTTGGAACGTTCGAACAGGGTGGCGCCGAAGAAGGCTTCCAGGTCGTGGATGGCTTTGGTGACGGTGGGCTGGGTCAGGTGCAGTTCGCTGGCGGCGCGCGACAGCGAGCGGCGCGCCAGCACGCGTTCGAAGATCTGCAACTGGTGCAGTTTCAGCTTGTGGCTGAGCGCGTTGGGCGTGATGCGGAAGTTCGACATGCGCGCGGCCGTCCCGGCGGGGCGCCGGGGGCGGGGATCCTGTTCCGAAGGAAAAGCCGGAAGGCGGTCGCGCGCCATGGCCGTGCGCGGGGAAGGCTTAACGCGCGAGCGGCTTGTAGGCGACCGCCTTGATTTCAATCAGCAATTGCGGGTGCGGCAGCTGATGCACCGCCACGGTGGTGCGTGCCGGCCCATCGGCGTTGAAGAACTCGCCGTAGACCTGATTGTAGCCACCGAAGTCGTTCATGTTGACCAGGAAAGTACTGATCTCGACCACGTCGGCAAGGGTGGCATCGGCGGTGGCAAGGATGTCGCGGATGTTCTCGATGACGGCGCGGGTCTGCACGCGGATGTCGAGCGTGGCCGTGCCCAGGGCGTCGACTTCGGCGCCGGCGATGCGGTTGTCGGGCAGGCGCGAGCTGGTGCCGGAGACGAACAGGAAGTCGCCGGCACGCTTGATGTGGGGATACTTGCCGCGGGGCGTGGCTTTGCCGGCGACGACGGTGGCGCTGACGGGGGCGGTGGTCATGGTGGTTTCCTTGGAGGCCTAGAGCTTGATGCAGACGTTGGTGGGTTCGGTGTAGAAGTGCAGCGAATGGCGGCCGCCTTCGCGGCCGATGCCGGACAGGCCGCTGCCGCCGAAGGGCGTGCGCAGGTCGCGCAGGAACCAGCAGTTGACCCACGCCAGGCCGACTTTCATGGCCTGGGCCACGCGGTGGCCGCGGGTCAGGTTCTGGGTCCAGACGGCGGCGGCCAGGCCATAGCGGGTGTCGTTGGCCAGGCGGATGGCCTCGTCTTCGGTGTCGAAGGGGGCCACGTGGCAGACGGGACCGAACACCTCTTCCTTGATGCAGCGGGCGGTCTCGGGCAGGCCGGTCCAGATGGTGGGCTGCACGTAGGCGCCGGCGTCGCGGGCGTCACCGAATTCGGGGATGCCGCCGCCGGTGACGACGGTGGCGCCTTCTTCGCGGGCCAGCGCGAAGTACGACAGTACTTTCTCGCGGTGTTCGCGCGACACCAGGGGGCCCATGCCGGTGGCGGGGTCGTCGGGCCAGCCGATGCGCAGCGCCTGGGCGCGCTCGGCCAGCGCGGCAACGAAGCGCTCGTAGATCGGGCGTTCGACATACACGCGTTCGGTGCACAGGCAGACCTGGCCGCAATTGGCGAAGACCGAGCGCGCGGTGCCGTCCACGGCGGCATCGAAGTCGGCGTCGGCGAATACCAGCGCCGCATTCTTGCCGCCCAGTTCGAATGACACTGGTTTCACGCCCGGCGCCACGGCGCGCATGATGGCCGCGCCCGTGGCCGATTCGCCGGTGAAGGTGATGCCGTCGATGTCGGGATGCGTGGTCATGAATTCGCCCGCGGACGCCGGGCCGAAGCCGTGCACCAGGTTCAGCACGCCGGCCGGCAGGCCGGTGTCGCGCGCCACTTCGGCCAGCAGGGTGGCGGTGGACGGCGTGACTTCCGATGGCTTCATGATGACGGTGTTGCCAAAGGCCAGCGCGGGCGCGACCTTCCAGGTCAGGAGCAGCAGCGGCAGGTTCCACGGCGAGATCACGCCCACCACGCCCAGCGGCTTGCGATAGGCGTAGTTCAGCGCCTGGCGGCCGTCGGGCGTGTCGGTCAGGTAGCTTTCCATGTCCAGCGTGCGGGCCAGTTCGGCAAAGGCGCGAAAGTTGGCCGCGCCGCGCGGAATGTCGATCTGGCTGGCCCAGGACACCGGCTTGCCGGTGTCGCCCATCTCGGCCTGCAGGAAGTCGTCGAAGCGGCGATTGATGCCGTCGGCCAGCGCCAGCAGGTGCTCGGTGCGGGCGGCGACGGGCAGCGCGGCCCAGGCGGGCAGGGCGCGATGCGCGGCGGCCACGGCGCGGTCGACTTGTTCGCGGCTGGCCTCGTGGGCTTGCGCGATCAGGGCGCCGTCCACCGGGCTGTGCTTGTCGAAGGTGGACGCGCCGTCTTCGAAACGGCCGTCGATGTAGTTGCGCAGTTGGCGGATCGTCATGATCGAGATTCCTGAAGGGGCCGTGGCGGTCTGGCGACCGGGTCAGGCCTTGCTTATAAAGTACGTATACGTACTATTATGGCGATAGTAAGTAGGTGCCAAGGCGAAGTCAATGCCGGGTTTTGCCGGAGGGGGCAAGGTCAGCGCCTACAATCGCCACGCGTATTTCAAGGAACCGCCCGATGCCCGCATCCCGTTCAGCCCCGCCCCAAACGTTGCAGGATTTCGACCTGACCCAGGTGGCGTCCCACTTGCTGCGGCGCGCCCATTTCCGGGCCGAGGGGCTGTTTGCGCAGGCGTTTCCCGAAGAAGACCTGACGCCGCGCCAGAAGGCGCTGCTGATCACGGTGCACCAGAACCCCGGCGCGACGCAAAGCCGCATCGCCGAGCTGATCGCGCTGGACCGTAATTCCTTCGCGGAAATGATCGCGCGCATGACGGCCAAGGGCTACGTGCGCCGCACACGCTCGGCACAGGACGCACGCGCCTACGCGCTGGAAATCACCGACGAGGGCATGGCGTTGCTGGCCCGCGTGCTGCCGCGGGACGCCGAGGTCGAGGCCGAGGTGCTGGCGCCGATTCCACCTGAACTGCGGCCCGTGTTCTTGAAGTGCCTGCGTTTGATGGCAGGGCTGGAGCCGGCAGAGGCGCCGTAAGGCGCGTGGCGTCAGGGAGTAGGCGGCTTGGCCGCACGGCCAAAGCGCAGCGCGAACTGGCGCGTGAACACCGCGCCAAAAAAGAAGATCTGCGCCGAGTAATAGATCCACAGCAGCAACGCGATCAGCGAGCCCGCTGCGCCATAGGCCGACACGGCGGCTCCTCGGCTGAGATACACCCCGATGCCCCACTTGCCCACCAGGAACAGCGCCGCCGTCACGATGGCGCCCGGAATGACGTCGCGCCAGGAAATCCGCGCGCTGGGCAGCAGCTTGAAGATCACCGCGAACAGCGCCACCACCACCGAGAACGAGAACGCGGTGGAAATCCAGTCGGCCACCGTCGCGAAGGCGGACGCGGCCCACAGGTCGCCGTAGTACTTGCGCGCCGCGCCCAGCGCCGCGTTCACCGTCAGCGAAATCAGCAGGAACAGCGCCAGCACCAGCACCAGGCCGAACGACAGCATGCGGCTGCGCACCATCCCGTGCAGCCCGCCTTTCTGGTTGGCTGAGACTTCCCACAGGTCATCCAGGCTGGCCTTCAGTTCGGCGAAGGCCGTGGTGGCGCTGAAGATGAGCACGAAAATGGAGATCAGCGCCGCAATCCAGCCGCCGCCCGACTCATGGGCGCTGGCCAGCACCGTCTGGATCACCTCGGCGCCGCGCTCGCCCGTCAGGTCGCGCAGCGACGAGAACAATTCCGACCGCACCGCGTCTTCGCCAAAGAAGGCGCCCGCCACCGCGATCACCAGGATCAGCATCGGCGCCAGCGAAAACACCATGTACAGCGCCAGCGCGGCGCCCTTGCTGGACGCGCGGTGGGTCGACCACTGGTTGGCGGAATCCATCAGCAGCCCGCCAATCTCGGACGGACGCAGGGCACGCAGGCTCTGGGGTAGACGCATGGGACAGGGCTCGGGCTTGGGATCCCTCATTGTAGGGACGCATGCGTCGCCGCGAAACCCGCAACTTGTAGGCAAGTGTTCCGACTCGGGACATCGGTGCGTCGCAGAACCGGGCGGCCAGGAACGCTTTGCACAAAAAGAAAAACCCCCGGGGCGAAGGTCCGGGGGTTTCTCGGGGTACTGTTCCCCGGCCGAAGCCGGGGAGGCCTTGCAGGGTAGGCGGGACTTAGAAGTCCATGCCGCTCATGCCGCCCATGCCACCCGGCATGGCCGGGGCAGCGGGCTTGTCTTCGGCCAGTTCGACCACGGCGGCTTCGGCCGTCAGCAGCAGGCTGGCGACGGAGGCAGCGTTTTGCAGGGCGGTGCGGGTCACCTTGGTGGGATCCAGCACGCCTTGCTCGACCAGGTCGGTGTACTCGCCGGTCGCGGCGTTGTAGCCGTAGTTGCCCTTGCCGTTCAGCACGTTGCTGACCACGACGCTGGCTTCTTCGCCGGCGTTCGTGACGATGGTGCGCAGGGGCTCTTCCACAGCGCGCAGGATCAGCTTGATACCGGCGTTCTGGTCAGGCGTGTCGCCCTTCAGGTCAGCGATGGCTTGCTTGGCACGCAGCAGAGCCACGCCGCCGCCAGCCACGACGCCTTCTTCCACAGCAGCGCGGGTAGCGTGCAGGGCATCTTCGACGCGGGCCTTCTTTTCCTTCATTTCGACTTCGGTGGCAGCGCCAACGCGAATCACGGCAACGCCGCCGGCCAGCTTGGCCACGCGTTCTTGCAGCTTTTCACGGTCGTAGTCGGACGTGGCTTCTTCGATCTGGATACGGACTTGCTTGACGCGAGCCTCGATCGACTTGCTGTCGCCAGCGCCGTCGATGATCGTGGTGTTTTCCTTGCCCACTTCGATGCGCTTGGCTTGGCCCAGTTCAGCCAGGCCGGCCTTTTCCAGCGACATGCCGGTTTCTTCGGAGATCACCGTGCCGCCCGTCAGGATGGCGATGTCTTCCAGCATGGCCTTGCGGCGGTCGCCGAAGCCCGGGGCCTTGACGGCGGTGGTCTTCAGGATGCCACGGATGTTGTTCACCACCAGGGTGGCCAGCGCTTCGCCTTCGACGTCTTCGGCGATGATCAGCAGCGGACGGCTCGACTTGGCGACTTGTTCCAGCACGGGCAGCAGGTCACGGATGTTGCTGATCTTCTTGTCGAAGATCAGGACAAACGGGTCTTCCAGCACGGCAACTTGCTTTTCCGGGCTGTTGATGAAGTAGGGCGACAGGTAGCCGCGGTCGAATTGCATGCCTTCGACGACGTCCAGCTCGTTTTCCAGCGACTTGCCGTCTTCGACGGTGATGACGCCTTCCTTGCCGACCTTGTCCATCGCGTCAGCGATGATCTGGCCGATGGAGGAATCGCTGTTGGCCGAGATCGAGCCGACTTGAGCGATTTCCTTGCTGGTCGTGACCGGCTTGGATTGCTTCTTCAGTTCGGCGACGGCGGCGGCGACAGCCTTGTCGATGCCGCGCTTCAGGTCGATCGGGTTGAAACCGGCGGCAACGTACTTCAGGCCTTCCTGAACGATGGCCTGGGCCAGCACGGTGGCGGTGGTGGTGCCGTCACCGGCGTTGTCGGAGGTCTTGGAGGCAACGTCCTTGACCAGTTGGGCGCCGATGTTCTCGAACTTGTCCTTCAGTTCGATTTCCTTGGCGACGGACACGCCGTCCTTGGTCACGGTCGGGGCGCCGAACGAGCGCTCCAGCACGACGTTGCGACCCTTGGGGCCCAGGGTGGTCTTGACAGCATTGGCGAGGACATTCACGCCACGGACGATGCGCACGCGGGCGTCGTCACCGAACAATACTTGCTTGGCAGCCATTTGTTAGCTTCCTTCGAAAATTCGTTTGAGGCAGGGTTTACTGGACCACGGCGAGGATTTCGTCCTCGCGGATGACGAGCAGCTCTTCGCCGTCAACTTTCACGGACTGGCCGGCGTACTTGCCGAACAGAACCTTGTCGCCAGCCTTCAGGTCGACCGGCAGGATCTTGCCGTCTTCGGTCTTCTTGCCGGGGCCGACGGCCACGACTTCACCCTGGTCGGGCTTTTCAGCGGCGCTGTCGGGGATGACGATGCCCGACGCAGTCTTGCGCTCGTTTTCGAGGCGTTTGACGATCACGCGATCGCCCAGGGGACGCAAGGCCATGAGGAACTCCTGTTACTTAAGAAGAAAGTGAATGATCGGGTTGGCCCGGGAGACTGTTAGCACTCACCGGAGTCGAGTGCTAATTATAGGGATGATGTGGTGGGGTTCAAGGGGGTGGGGGCGGCCTGTTACATCTTGAGCGGGCAGGGCGGGCTATCTGTCGAATGTCATTCAACTTGGAATTTGTGTCACTCAAGTTGGAACGGGTAGCGTCCCCATATAGTTGTCGAAATTCATCCAACTTGGGATTTACGTCATCCAGTTTGGGAATCGAGAATTTTCGATATACAAGCGCTGGTGCGGCCTCCAGCCGGATTTCGTCCCTGTAGGTCCGATTTCGTGTGCCATGCACTGGCGATGCCGCCTGTCAGCCTCGGGGTGAAGCCTCCGTGTGGCTGGCAACCCAAGGCGCCTGACCTGTGTGCGACGCCCGCCAGGCCCCGCTTTGGCCGTGTACGCTCAATACGGGCGGCGAACGACCGCCGCTCTCTACCTGCTCTGCAATTGGACGACAGGCCGATTCCGACCCAAAGCGGTCCTATGTGCGGTCAGGGTGTACAGATTGAAAGCCGAGGCCATCGGTGGCTGAATCGCTTGGAATTCACCCGGTGCATAAACGTTGAGACGCTCGCCCGCCGAGGGTTGTGCCGAACGCGCAGTTCAAACAGGTCATTCAATCCGTACGGCGCTATGACCTTCAATGATTCATCACCGTCCAGGTAAATGCCAACGCAAGTGGCAAACTCTGGCCAAGTGGCCAGCCCATCGTCCAAAGACGTTAGGGGTGAAACCACCTGGCCGAGGGCTTCTGCGAACCACTCGTGCACTCTGGCCTGGTTTGTCACTTCCCAAGTGAGCGAGGGAAGGAGCCAATGCAGCCGCTCTTGAAGTTCGGCATCCAGAGCTGGAGGCGCATCAGCATCAAAGTACGCAACGTCCACGTCATCCAAGTTCGAGGGCTCCTGAAAGCCATGCAAGCTATCCCAAACCAAGGATCTGATGGCCCCTGCACCGATGCACCACGAGGGCAAACCAAGGCAGCGAACCGCCCGCAGCGCAGCCATCAGTTGCTCAGAGGATTCGACGAGGTCGCATAGTTGTTGCTCATAGCCCACTCGAACATTTGTCATCATTTCGTCTGGAACTAGAATTTCGGGTTGCTTGTATGTGGAAGCAGCATATCCGGAATCGTCGGCTGACCGCACCTGGCCGATGGCAGTCGTTCGTCAACCGCGTCTAGAGCACGGCCGTTGTAGGGTTGGCCAAGCGGCCTGGTATGGGGCCTCGCGATGTGATGCACCCAGGTTCAATGAACTTTCTGGGAAAGAACGCCATGTTCAATGAACCAGCGAGTGCAAAGTGGATGAACCAAATTTCCCCAACTCATTGATTTGAATGGAATCAAGTTTCCACTTTCAATGAACTTCGACATCAGGAAATGGCCGTAGTTCGGAGAAGCAGGTTTTCGGGCAGAGCCGGCCGTGCATCACACCAGTGGCCAGCTCAATATGGTCTGCGGCGTTAGGAAGACTATGCGGAGCAGGGCTATGTAGAACAACCAAACGCCGATCACCTCGACAGGTGGCCAGCGCTTTGCAAAGTCGTGAGGCTCTGCGGTTGGATGGCCATATGTCGCTTCTTTGAACGGCTAGGTCTAGTCACGTCTGCGGCCTTGTTCCAGATCGACTGCTGGCATGCAGTTCGGCGCGGCGCTGCGTGAAGTCCAGGAGACGCAGGTCGCGGGCTGTGATGGCAGGCCGACGCCGTGCGCCTGCGGACCCGAGATGCGGTTCAGGTGGCGGTATCGACGTTCTTGACGCGTAGGTTGAGCGGGCGCAGCTTGGACCACAGCCACAGCCCCGCGGCGGTGCTCGTGCCTACGACCAGCGTGATGCCGGTGGCGATGAGGAAGCCGATCACCGGACTCATCAATAGCGCATCGAGGCCCTCCAGGACGCGGCCGTTCCATTGGATCGAGCCCAAGCCGAAGAAAGAGCCGATGGCGCACACGATCGCGAACGGGATCCAGGCCAGGTACTGCCCGATGGCGATCAGCTTGAACACGGACTTGAGACTTAGCTTGCGGATTTGGATGTCGCGCACGGCGCCTCCGGGTAATCAGGGTTGAGCATGGACGGGCTCGAACTTAGCCAACATTTGCATGAGTCCCGCCCCCAAATCTGTTGCGGGCTCCTGCGCCCGATTCCGGCAACACTGTAACTGAAAGCGCCCAGCAGTCGCGAGCTATGCTGATAACTCTTTTTTTGTCGTGGGATTCTGGTTCATAGTCTGTGCTGGTCAACGCAATGACGGTGCTGGGGTCATTAGGGTCACGCCCGCTTGATGGCCGCAGCCCAATCCTGGACTTCCTTGCCCGGGAAGGCGCCTGGTTCCGCGATTTGCACAACCTTTCGACAAACGGGAAAATCGACCCCTTGGTCCACGCTATCCGTGGCCGCAGACTATTCAGGAGTGAAGGACGTGCGCAACCCCGTTCCCGCGGCAGTACCGACCGGCATCATGGAAGGCCGGTGCCGGCAAAGCGCTCAAGGCAAACGTGCGATCCTGCGTGCTGTCATCTGCGCGGTCCTCGCCGGCTCTCCTTTCCTGCAGATCGAAGCCGCCCATGCCGCCGGCTTCGACTGCAAGGCCGCGAAGACCCATGTCGAACATCTGATCTGCGACGAACCCGCGCTGTCCAGGCTGGACGACCAGGTCAAGGCGCTGTACGACAAGATTCAGGCCGAAACCGCTGGCCGTGATGGTGAAACCGGTGAATGGCGCGATCCTGTTGCGAAAGAGCAGACGCAATGGCGCACGACCGTGCGTGACCGTTGCCCCGATGCCGCCTGCCTGAAATCCGCCTACGTGGAACGCATCGCTGCCATGAAAAAGAACTGGGCAGAGGCGCTGGGCCCCGCGGGCAAGTAATACGCGAAGCCCTCCGGGGGGCGAATTTTGCCATTCAACAGGGTCCTGTCGGCGCCGAAGCAAAAGTGAGCCACTGTGCCGCTTCGGATAAATGCCCCGTGATCTCAGTGGCGAAGCCCCACCGTCAACAAGGTGGTGCGTCCGTTGCCTAGCGCGACGGCGTTACGCACCCCGCCGGCGTAATAGTCTTTGTCGAAGAGGTTGTTCATGGTCAACGCCACCCTCCAGCGTTCCGCGTTGTACGCCACGCCAGCATCCGCCACGACGTATCCAGGCAGGTCATAGCCGTAGGTATAGCGGTTTCCTTCTGCGCGCAGGCCGCCCGTGAGCTCCCAGCCGGCCAGGCGGCCGTGCATCCGGTAGCGCGCAGTCAGGTTGACACTGTGTCGCGGCACGCTGTTCAGGCGGGTATTGTTGGTCGTCGGCTGTTGGCCACCATCGTCAACGGTAATGGCGGAGAGATAAGCGTATCCCCCCATGAGGCTCAGGCCATTGCCCAGGTCCGACGCCCATCCCAGTTCAGCGCCCCGCGTGCGCTGCTTGCCGACCGCGATGCTGTAGCCGTCGTTCACCGGGTCCGACTGAAGGACATTCCGGCGCTCAAGATCGAACGCCGCCAACGTGATGCTGGAAGCGCCCTCGTCAAGATCGATCTTCACCCCGGCTTCCCATTGATTGCCACTTTCCGGCTTGAACGAGCTGCCGTTCGCGTCGGTGCCGCTGTTGGGATAGAACGACGTGGCATAGCTGACATAGGGGCGCACGCCCGGCAGGACTTCGTACATCAGTGCGGCAGAGCCCGTGATGGCATGGTCGGTGCTGTCCTGCCGGACCTGCGTGCGATGTTCGGTCGAGTCGGTCGTGGCGGTGTCATGGCGCAGGCCGAAGACGGCGTTCCATCGCTCGCCGAGCGCGATCTGGTCGCGGGCATACAGGCCGACCGAGCGCACGGTGCTGCTGCTGTCGGTGCGCGGGTTGGCCGGGCAATTGATGGGGCTGCCGTAAACCGGCTTGTAGACGTCGAGATCGCGCACCGAGCAGTTGTACGACAGGCTGTTCTCGCGCGTGCGCAGGTAGTCCAGGCCCAACGTGATGTCGTGCCGGCCGAACCCGGTGTTGAATCCTCGTTGCGCATTGGTGTCCACGGTGAACGTGTCGCCGTCCCAATGCTGGTCTGTCGCCGTGCGCCGCAGCGTCCGATTGTCGGCGCGCAGCAGGCCATTGGCGACCAGCTGGCCATTGAGCGTGAACGTTTGCCAGCGCAAATTCTGGTTCACCGTCCAGCCATTGTCGAAGCGGTGCGTCAGCGCATAGCCCACGCGGCTTTGGTAGCCTCGATAGGGGGCCTGGTCGGGCTCGCCGGTAAAGCGGTCACGGGGAATCGCGCCATTGGGGTTGGACTGGACCGACCCCACGATCGGCAATCCCTGCTGACGGATGTAGCGGCGTTCCTGGTAGCTGGTCAGGATGGTGAAATCCGTGCGTGCGCCCAGATCCAGGGACAACGCCGGGGCGACGAACCGGTTCTTGAACCAGACGTGGTCGGTTTCGTCATGCGAGTTCATGGCCAAGGCATTGATGCGAAACGCCGCCTTGCCGCTGTCCGACAAAGGGGTGCCCATGTCCAGCGTAGCCTGCCGGAAATCGTGGCTGCCCACGGTGACGGCAGCATCGGCGAAGGCCTCGGCGCGCGGGCGCTTGCTGACCAAGTTGACCAGGCCGCCCGGAAGGACCTGACCGTAAAGCAGCGAGGCAGGCCCTTTCAGGACTTCCACTTGTTCCACGCCGGAAAGCGCTTCGGCGATCCGGTTGCTTGCCGCCGTGCGCAGTCCGTCCAGGAACAGGGAATCCGAGGCCACCTGGCCGCGGATGATGAGGTCGTCCCAGCCACGACGGCCGAACTGATTGGTGACCACACCGGGCACGTTGTCCAGCGCGTCGGCCAACGTCTGTGCCTGCTGCGCGTCCAAGACCGCCCGGGGCACCACGGTGATCGACTGGGGCGTCTTTGCCAGGGGAACGGACGATTTGTTGACCGCCGGCGGCGCGACCGGGTTGAACAGGCCGCTTTCGCCGGAATCGCCTTCGCCGGTCACGCGGACGGCGGGCAGTTGTACGGGGGAATCAGACGTCTGGGCAACGGCCTCGAACGGGGCGAAAGGGGTGGCCAGGGCCAGGACGGTGGCAAGTGCCGGAACGGAGCGTAGGGGCATGAAGGGACGGCAGGCGGTGGAGGACTGAGGAGAACGAATGCGCGAGACCATTCCCCATTAATGAGAATGGAAACTATTTATTGTAGACTTACCTCGTTCGACGGGGGCGGCAATGTGCGCGAAATATCCGCTTTGGGCCGCTTCCGATCACGCTCCCGTTCATGCGCCGCCTGCCGAACAGGCGCATCCCGGCCTGCGCTTGCGCAGCCTGGCTGCCCCGCATGGCGACCGCTTTGCCGCCGAGGCGCTCATGCGCCAGGCAAACGGTGAACTGCGGCGGGTGTGGGAAATGACCTGATGTGACTATCCGGCACCCAGCGCCTTGTACAAGGAGATCGCGCCGCGCAGTTGCGCCAGTTGACTGAGCGCGAGGGCATCGCGTGCTTGGTTCAGGCTGCGTTGCGCCACCAGTACCGGCAGGTAGGCGCTCAGCCCGCGCGCGTAGCGTTGGGTCGCCTGTTGCAAGGCCTGCCGGCTGTCGGCCACGGCCTCCTGCAATGCGGCTTGCCGCTGGCGTTCGCTTGTCCAGGTTGTCAAGGCGTCCTCCACGTCGCGCAACGCGGCTCGCACATCCCTCTCGTAGACGCGCCGCACGGCATCGGCGTTGGCCTGTGCCGCGGTCACGCCCGCCTGCGCGCGTCCTGCATCGTAGAGGGACTGGCTACCTTGCAGCGCCGCCGACCACGCCAGGCTCGCGCCCGAAAACAGGTCATGTATGACGCTGGCGGTGGTGCCGATACCCAGCGGAATGCGGAACCTGGGGAAGCGTTCGGCCTGGGCCGCGCCGATCTGCGCGGTGGCGGCGGCCAGGCGTCGTTCGTCCGCGCGCAGGTCGGGGCGCAGGCGAATGACGTCCGAAGGCAGCGACAGCGGCAAGTCGGCAGGGATGGGCAACGCCGGCGCGGGCGTGGCCAAGGCGGCATGCCAGTCACCGGGGAACCCGCCCGCCAGCACGCCGATGGCATGGCTTGAACGGGCGATGTCCGCTTCCAGCAGGGGGGGCTGTGCCTCGGCCGCTTCGCGCTCGGCGCGGGCTTGCGTGACGTCGGCCAGCGTGCCCAGGCCGCCGCGGTGCGCTCGTTCGGCCAGACGCTCGGCTTCACGCAGCGTGTGAATGTTGTCCTGCGCGATGACCAGGCGCCATTGCGCGGCGCGCAGCCCGACGTATTCGGACACCAGTTCGGCAGCCAGGCTCACTTGCAGCGCACGATGGTCCTCTGCCAGCGCCTGGATGCCGGCGTTGGCGGCCTCGATCGCCCGGCGCGTGCCGCCGAACAGGTCGAGTTCCCAACTGGCATCGAACCCCAGATGCCAGGTCCGCGCCCGTCCGCCGGGCTGCGAGCTGAGCGCCTTGCTGCCACGTACGGCATCGCCGGCGGCCCCGATCGATATCTCCGGCATGGCGGCCGAGGCGATCTGCACACGCTCGGCGCGTGCCTGGCGCAGGCGCGCCAAGGCGATGTCCAGGTCCTGGTTGTGCGCCAGGGCCTGCTCGACCAGCCGGTCGAGCAAGGGATCCTTGAGGGCGCGCCACCAGGTGCGCAGGCCATCGTGCTCGCCGCCGGGCCTCGCGGCATCGGCCTCGATCCAGTGCGCGGGCACGTCCAGCGCCGGCGCGTGGTAGTCCGGGCCCACCGTGGTGCAGCCGACCAGAACTGTCAGCAGCGCGGTCAGCAGGGGGGCCTGCCGCAGGCGCGTTTGCTTGTGAGGGTTGGGGGCGTGCATGGCCTGGCCCTCACATCCAGTCGTGCAGCAGCGAGAGCAGCCGGCCCTGGGGAACGGGGGAGCCTGCCGATGGGGTGACCTCGATGCTGCCGGTCATGCCGGCCGCCAGCACGACCTCATGCGGGACAAGCTCGAACTCGATGCGCACCGGGATGCGCTGCGCCAGTCGCACCCAACTGAAACTGGGCTCCACGCTCGGCAGACCCTGCGCATCGGCCTGCTGGTTGGTATCGGCGATGCCCCGCCCGATGCTTGCCACCCGTCCCGCCAACACCTGGTCGAACCCCATGAGGCGGATTCGCGCCGCCGCACCGGGCTGGATGCCGCGCAGTTTGGTTTCCTCGAAATAGCCGGTGATCCAGAAGCTGTTGGCGTCGATCAAGGCGATATTCGGCTGGCCCGCCACGGCATAGTCGCCTTTGTTCAATCGCAGGCGGGTGACGTAGCCGTCCGTCGGCGCGCGCAGCACGGTGCGCGCCAGGTCCAGCTTCGCCCTGTCCACGGCGACCTGCGCGCTGCGCAGCTCTGCCTGGGCGATGGTCACCGCCTGGTTCGCGCGCTGGATTTCCTCGGCAGGTACCAGGCTTTCCATGCCGCGGCGCCGCCGCGCATCCTCGGCCTTCTGGCGCAAGGACGCTTCGGCTACCGCCAACTGCGCCTCGGCTTGAGCCAATGCCAGCGCGAAGGTGGCGTTGTCGATGCGATAGAGCACCTCGCCCTGTTTGACGTATTGATCGTCCGTTACCGACACGTCGGCAATGGTGCCGGACACTTCAGCGGCAACGCGCACGATCTGTGCGCTGACCCGACCATCGCGCGTCCAGGGGGCGACGACATAGGCGCGCCACAGCGCGCTGACCAGGAAGCCCGCGGCGATGACCACCGCGAGAGTCAGTCCTGCTCGCAGCAGGGGTTGGGTGGGCAATGAGCGTTCAGACATACAGTACCAGCAGGGAAACGAGACAAAGGGAAATGGCGAACTCGAACAAGCCGGGATGCCACACCCGGCGCAGCATCCCGCTGCGCGCCAGCGCGTAGCGTATGCCCAGGTAGATCGGCAGGGCCGCGCAGGCATAGACGAAGAACGGCGGCAGGTAGATGCCGGCCAACGAGAACTCACTGAGCATGGGCATGGCCTTCAACGGGGGGCGAAACGTCATTCGCATGGCGGTCCAGCAGCGCGGCGATGTCCTGCAGCAGGGCGGTCAACGGCTGCAAGTCGCCCATCGCCGTGCTCGAACGCGCCGGCAAGCGCGCCAAGGATTTCGCGGCGCGGCGGGCATGTCGCGCCGCGCGAGCGGGATCAGCGGCCCGCTGGCGCAAATGGCGCAGCGTGCCGGCCACCACGCGCGGCCATTCGGCGTCCTGGGGCGCCTGGCGCAGCCAGCGTCGCAAGCGCAGGACTTCCTGGCCCAGATGCAGGCTGGTCAGCGCCTGGGCGATGGCGCGATCCATCGCCTGCGGCTGTGCCCTGAGCAAGGCGCCGAGTTGCGCGATGCGGTGTTGCTGGCGCCATTGCCATGTCCTGGCATCGGCAGGCTCGCCGCGCAAGGTTTCCAGCGCCTCATCGCGGATGCGCCGGCGCAAGCGCGTGACGTCGCGCGCCAGGTTGCGCGGCAGCAGGATCCTGAACCCCAACAGCGTGAAGCACGTCGCCAGGATCCAGGCCACGGAGCCATTGAGGAACAGTGCAAAGTCGTAGCGCATCGGGTTGTCCGCTGCCGCCAGTGTCGTGAAGGCCACCAAATAGGCAACGCCCGCCAAGGCATGGCGCGGCATCGTGGTGGCATAGACGCCCGGCAGCCAGAACAGGCACAGGACCACCAGCAACAGCGGCAGGCCTGAGACATGCGGCAGCACGATGAAGGTGCATAGGAAGGCCATCGCCACGGCAGCCACCGTGCCCTTGATGAACTCGGCGGCGCCCAGTGCGGGATTGGCGGCGGTGGATAGCAGCGCACACGCCGCCGCCATTCCGGCCAGCATCAAGTTGCCGTACGTCCAGCCGGTGGCGATCCAGAATGCGCCGCCCATCACCACGCTCAGCAGGGCGCGCAAGCCGTTCTGGAGGGCCGCTGCCGTGTCGCGGTGAAACGGCACCGACACGCGCGCCGGCGTCGGCCTGGGTTGGTGGAAATGTCCGATGCCCTCGATGGCTTGCAGGTAATCGTCGAGCTGCTCCAGCAATCGGTCGCCCGCGATCATCAGCGCAGCCTGGTCGGACGGATCGTCTGGCGAGGTCGCGCTGATCGCGGCCGCCAGCCGGGCGCGCAGGCCGGTCAGGAGCCTGGCTGCGCGCGCCCTTCCGACGGGGCCGGGTTCCTGTGCCAGGGCCTGCCCGGCTTGCCGCCATGCCTGCTCCCACTCCGGCTGCAGCGCGCGCAGCGTGGCGAGGCTGGTGCTGTGTTCGCGCAGGGGCGGCACGCCGCCCACCAGGGAAGAAAACAATGACACCATCGTGTGTCGCACCGTGCCGGCGCGCCGGGCCAGATCGGCAGACTCAGCCTTGCCCAGTGCCAACAGATCGTCTATGCCATACACCTCGGTGATAAGGTTGCGCCGTCCGGCGTCCAGGGGCTTGCGGCCGGCTTCGGCGCTGTCCTGAATGGCCTGGTGATCGGTCGCCAGCACATCCGCCGTGGCAATGGCCAGGCGGTCCAGCTGCCGGGACAGGCGATTGCGCACACTGAGGGTGCTGAACAGGGCCGACACCACCGCCAGGCACACCACGCCGAGCAGCACGGACGCGCCGCGCCCCATCACCTGGTCGAAGGTGCGTTCGGGATGCTGCATGGCGCCGTACGCCGCCAGCCCCACGGTGTAGCCCGCCAGCGCTGCGCCATAGGCCCGGAAATGACGCAGCAAAGTCATGCCCGCCACGCATAGCCCCACCCATGTGCCAAACCCGAGCAGGAACAACCAGGGCATCTGTCCGAAGGCGCTCATCAGCACGAAGGTGGCCAGCATGCCGGCCAGCGTTCCCACGACCCGCCACACGCCTTTGCCGATCACGCCGCCCTGGACGGGATTGATGACAAGCAGAACGCTGGAGGCCGCGGCATAGGGCGCGTGCAGTTTCAGCAAATAGGCCGCTACGAGGGCCAGGCTGGCAGCCAGGAGTGAACGCATCACATAGGCGGCACGCGGTGTCGTCAGGTCGAGATACGGCAGTCCGCGCGCCAGCCCTGTCCAAAGCCAGGCATGGCGTGGGAAAACGCCTGAATCCGCTTCAGGCCCGTCCGCCGGAGGCATGATGCAACCCTTTTACAGTGAGCAATACGTGTCACTGTAGGCAGGCCCAATCATTCCGAAAAGTGAATTTATTGCAATCGATTGATTGCGTATCACGCACGCCTGAGGGCGTGTCTGCCGCTAGGGTTGGGCAAGCTTTGCCGCTTGGGCCTGGCTGTCGTGGCACAGCGCATGAATGGTCTGCCGCAGCCATTGATGGGCGGGGTCGCCATCCAGTCGCGGGTGCCAGGCCTGCGTCAGCAGCACTGTTTCCAGCGGCGTCGGCAGGTCGAACAGGCGAATGCCCAGGCCCGCGGCCAGCGCACTGCTGGCCAGATGCCGGGGCAAGGGCAACAGCAGATCCGAATCCTGCAGCGCGAACAGCGCCGTATACGGATTGGGTACGACCAGCGCGACGTGTCGGCGCAGCCCCAGCGCTTCCAGGGCGTCATCGACTGGCCCGCCGGCCTTGCCGCGCCGCGACACGCTGATGTGTTCCCAGCGCGTGAGGCGTTCGGGTGTGATTTCGTCGTCGAAAATCGGGTGGTTGGCGCGTGCGGTGCCCACGAACGTCGTGGTGAACAGGGACTGCGCGCGAATCTCCGGCCCCAGCTTGCGCGAGGCGCTGATGAACAGGTCGATGCGCCCGCTGCGCAGCGCTTCTTCGTCCACATCGTCTTCCTCTGGCGAGAAGCGCAGCATCGCGCGCGGCATCTCGCGCGCCATTGCGTCCAGGAGACGGCCCAGGTGGATACTCACGAATTCATCGGTCGCGCGGACATTGAAACGCCGATCCAGCGACTTCAGGTCGATCTCGGCGCCCGCGGCGAACACCTGCGAGGCCTGCTCGACCGCCACCCGCACCTGTTCGCGCAGCGCCAGCGCCTTGGGCGTGGGCACGAGCTTGCGCCCGACCTGAACAAACACGGGATCGCCCAGCGCCTCGCGGATGCGGCTCAACGTGCGGCTCATCGCCGGCGCGCTCAGATGCATGCGCCGCGCGGCGCCAATGACGCTGCCCTCGTCCAGCAGCGCATCCAGCGCCAGCAGGAGGTTGAGATCGGGACGTGCCATCGATGCGCCTTCGTTGTTTACCTGCATGCAATCATAGGGTCTTTCGAATAACGCTCAAAGCATGCAGCAGACGGGTCGATCCCCACCGCATGCGCCACCGCTGCAGCGAGAACCAGTGCGATGGTGCCGGGCGGCATCAGGAAATGTCAGGCAGATCGATGCCCGCTCGCTCCGCCCGGCGGCTTCGCGCTTGATCGCGCAGAGCGAGGGCGGTGACAAGCGCGTCAATGACGACGAGCTGGGCCAGCCGGCTTCCCGCAGCGGCCATCTGTGACGGCAACGGCATGCCGCCGACGACAAGCGCGACTTCCGCGAGGGCGGCAAGCGGCGTGTCGTACTGGTTGGTGACGGCAATCAGCGAAGCCCCGGCCGAGACGGCCGCGTCGGCGACCGCGAGGGTCGATGCCGTGCGGCCGGTTGAACTGATGGCGATTACCACGTCCCCAGTGCCGAGGAGCCTTGCCGCGATCATTGCCGACAAGTGGTCCGGGATGCCAACGGACATCACGCCGATCGTGCGTAGACGGAAGACGGCATCGGCGGCCACCGTCGAGGAAGGACCCGCGCCGAATGAAAACACCTGGCGCGCGTGCTGGATTCGCTCGACCGCCTTGTCGAGCGCGGACAGGTCGATGGCCCCGCCGAGTGCGGTCAGTGCGTCGGTGCCTGCGCGAATGGATGTTTCCAGCACAGAGGCCGACGTCGCATCCGCGGTAAGCACTTCAGGAGGCGCGAAGAACCGGGCCGTGCCGCGAGCCCGCGCGATGTCGATCTTGAGTTCGGTGAACCCGGTGAACCCGAGCGCACGCGCGGCGCGGACCACGGTCGGCGGCGACACGCCAGCCCGGGCAGCCACTTCCGCGGTCGTGCTTGCTCCCACGAATAGAGGATCGGCGAGCAGGAGGTCGACGACTTTCGCCTCGCTTGCGGCGAGGTCGCCACTGCGGGCTTGAATGCTGCCCATCCATTGCTGCAATCGTTTCTCGCTTTCTGAAACGCCATTACCTGTTTCTTTGTCCATGTGAAATAGATTACATTCACTGGGCGGCGGGCACAAGCCTCGCGCAAGCAGATGCTGTTACCAGGATGACGCGCTCATGAACATGGAAATCAACACGGTTGTCGCGGTCGTGGGGCCGGGGGCAATCGGCACCACCATCGCGGCGGCGCTGCACCAGGCGGGCCGTTCGCCGTTACTGTGTGGGCGTACCCCACGCGATCACCTGACCCTGCTGGACGGTGAGCGCGCTATGACCGTCCCCGGCCCTGTTCGGACGCATCCCGCACAGGTCGATCGCGTCGCGGACATCGTCTTTCTGGCGGTCAAGTCCACACAAATCGAGGCGGCAGCGCCATGGCTTGCGGCGCTGGTCGGTCCCGAAACCGTGGTGTGCGTCCTGCAGAACGGGATTGAACAGGTGGACAGGGTCGGCCCGCACTTGCCGCAGGGGCAGATCGTTCCCGCTGTCGTGTGGTTCCCTGCGCAAGCACAAACCGATGGCTCGGTACGCCTGCGCGGCGATGCGCGGCTCAGCTTGCCAGACACGTCGGCTTCCCGCATCGTGGCCGAAGCGTTGCGAGGCAGCTGGTGCGCCGTCGACTTGGCCCCGGACTTCAGTGCGCTGGCTTGGCGCAAGCTGATGCAGAACGCGGCAGCGGGACTCATGGTGTTGACGTCGCGTCGCTGCGGCATGTTCGGCCGCGCTGACATCGCCCGGCTTACGCTGGATTATCTGCAGGAGTGCCTGGCCGTGGCACGTGCAGACGGGGCCGTTCTCGGCGACGACGTGCCGCAAGCGATTCTCGAAAAATTCCAGGCGGCTCCCGCCGACATGGGCACGTCGATCCTCACGGATCGAGAAGCCGGCCGGCCACTCGAATGGGATATTCGCAATGGCGTCATCGCGCGGCGCGGCCGGGTTCATGGCGTTCCTACGCCGATCAGCGACATTCTGGTGCCGCTGCTGGCGGCCGCGAGCGACGGCCCGGGTTGACCCCAAGGCCGGGCCTGCGTGGTTGAGGGCGAGGCGCACCTTTACGGCCTGGTGACCGTGCCTTCGATGCGGGCGGCAGGGCGGGGCTACGTCATCGCCGGCAGCACCAGGTCGTCGACCCGGTAAGTGTGGAACTCGCTGGTGGATACCTCATCGAGCTTGCGGAATTTTTCCAGAAACACCGGATCGGAAAAGAACTCGTCCACCTGGTTTTCGCCGGCAATGGCTTCGATGTTGACCACGGTCTTGCCGTCGGTGCTCTTGGCCAGGTTGCTCCACAGAAATCCGGCCTTGGTTCGAGCCACGTAATGCACCACATCCTGGATGGCGGCAAAGGCGTCTTCCTGCTTGCCCGGATGGGCATGAATGACGTTGACGATGAAGACGGTAGGCTTGTCGCCGGCGGCGAAGGCGGCGGCGTGTACGGATGTCATGGGCAGGCTCCTTGGGCAGTGATCAGGGAGGGCAGTTTGCCAGCCTGGAATCCACGAAAAAAGGTGTTGGCGGGCGTGACTTTGCGGACACGAGCATCCGGAATCGCGCGATGGCGCCGAATGCGTGGCGCACAATGGGGTAACTTCCCCCGAACGCATGTCGACGGACGGCGTGTCGGGAATTCAACGTCAGATTGAGGATGCAAAATCATGTTCAGCCATGTCACGGTCGGCGTCAGCGACCTGAGCCGCGCGTCGGACTTCTACGATGCGATTCTTGAGCCGCTCGGCCTGCGCCAGCGGCCCGTCACGCCGGATGGCGGGCCAGGCGCGCGCTGCTGGATCGTTCCTGGCGCGGCATTGCCGCGCTTTTATGCCTATTCGCCGTTCAATCGGCTGCCGCCTAGCGCAGGAAACGGCAGCATGGTGGCGTTTCTGGCGCCAGACGAGGATGCCGTCAGAAGCTCCCACGCCGCCGGTCTGGCCGCCGGCGGCGCGGACGAGGGCGCGCCGGCGCTTCGGCCGCATTATGGCGACGGCTACTACGGCGCGTACCTGCGTGATCCCGACGGCAACAAGATCCATATCGTTTATCGCGGAGATCTCACCGGCGACCGATGAGCGAGCCTGGTCAGGTCGGCCTGGCCATCAGCCTCGTGGGCAGCGGCAGCGGTTCGTGGCGTGGCGGTCTCGTCGAGCCGCCACCCGCCGCCGGCCTCATCACTTCAAGAACCCCGTGGAAATCCACGGCACCGCGGCCACGATCACGATTCCGACCGCAATCGAACAAAGATAGCCCGCGATAGGCCGGATGCCGGATTCGGGGGCGACCCGGCCAATTGCGCATGCCGCGTAGTAGCCGACGCCGAAGGGGGGCGCGAAAAGGCCGATGCCCATGGACAGGATGACGACCATCGCGTAGTGCACTTCGTGGATGCCCATCTGGTGCGCGATCGGAAACAGCAGCGGGCCGAACAGCACGATGGCCGGAATGCCCTCCAGCACGCTGCCCAGCACGACGAAGGCGACGATGGACACGGCCATGAAGGTGGTCGCGCCGCCGGGCAGTCCTCCCATGACGCCGGCCAGTTGCGTCGAGAACCCCGATTGGGTCAACGCCCAGGCCATGCTGGTGGCGGTGCCGATGATGAGCAGGATGGCGCCGGACAGGCAGGCCGTGTCGACCAGCATCGGCAGCAGGCGCCTGGGGTCGAAGCAGCGGTAGATCAGCAGCCCCACCAGCGTGGCGTAGACGATGCCGATGGTGGAGACCTCGGTCGCGGTGGCGATCCCTTCGACCACGGCGGCGCGGATCACGAAGGGCAGCGCCAGCGCGGGCAGGGCCACCAGCAGTGCGTGGCCGATCTGGCGGCCGGTGGCTTTGCGGACGTTGCTGAGGTCTTCGCGGCGATTGCGCCACCAGACGACGAGACAGAGCATCACGCCCAGCACCAGGCCCGGCAACAGGCCGCCGGTGAACAGCGCCGTGATCGACACGCCCGTGACCGAACCTATGGTGATCAGCACCAGGCTGGGCGGCACGGTTTCGGTCTGTGCGCCCGTGGCAGAAAGCAGTGCGACCAGATCGCCTTCGTTGGCGCCGCGCTTGCGCATTTCCGGAAACAGCACGGGTGCCACCGCCGCCATGTCGGCTGCCTTGGCGCCGGATATGCCGGACACCACATACATGGCGCCGATCAGCACGTAGGACAGGCCGCCGCGCACGTGGCCCAGCAAACTTGCCAGAAAGGCCACCATGCGTTGCGCCATGCCTGTCATTTCGATCAGCACGCCCAGGAAGACGAACAGCGGCACGGCCAACAGGATCAGGTGGGACATGCCTTCATCCATGCGGCCCACCACGACCATCATGGGCAGGTCGGTGGTCAGCGACAGGTATCCGAAGGTGGCCAGCCCGAAGGCAAAGGCAATCGGCACGCCGGCGAACACGGTGGCGGCGACCACGCCGACGAAGAAGATCAGCAGGTTCAAATTGCCCAGGCCGACCAGCACCGGCTGCAGCGCGGCCATGGCGGCCACCACGCCGCCCACCAGCACTATTGCCAGCCCGGTGGTGCGCCACTGCGCTTTTTCAACGAGGCGCAGCAATGCAATCAGCAGCATCAGCGCGCAGCCCACGGGCAGTGCCGCCGCTCGCCAGGCGTTGGGGATTTCCATGGCGGCGGTCGTGACGTAGCGCTCTTCCGAGGCGTATTCAAAGCCGGGGCCTTGCAGCATCAGCAGGAATGCCAGCGCGGCGGCGATGGAGACCATGTCCAGCACTGCCCGGGTGGAGGGCGATGCCTTGTTGACCAGCGCAGCCATGCGCATGTGCTCGCCGCGGCGGAACGCGACCACCGCGCCCAGCATGGCCAGCCACAGGAACAGGATGGAGGCCAGTTCGTCGGACCAGACCAGCGGCGTGTGCAGCACATAGCGCGCCACGATGCCCGAGAACAGAATGACGATCTCGGCGACCACCAGGATGGCCGCCGGGATTTCGACCAGGTGCCCCAGCGCACGGTCCAGGGCGGCGGCCCAAGGCCGGCTGACCGCCGCGGGCGCCCCGGCGTCGGCCAGCACGTCCCCGGCGTGGGTCATTGCCACTCTCATGACAGGCTCCCGACGGATTGCTCCAGCAGGCCCCAGGCCTTTTCGCCGTACTTTTCTTTCCAGCCGCTATAGAAGCCGGCCTTGCGCAGTGCTGCGCGGATGGGCTCGGGTTCCGGCGTATTGAACGCCAGGCCTTGTTCCGCCAGTTTGGTCTGCAGCTGGTTGTTCAGCGCCAGGACGTCGGCGCGCTCGGCCATGCCGGCCGCGTTGATGTGCCTGGCGACGACTTCACGGATGTCGGCGGGCAGCTTTTCCCAGGCGCGGCGGTTGCCCAGGAACCAGAAGCCATCCCACATGTGGTTGGTCATCGAGCAGTACTTCTGCACTTCGTAGATCTTGGCGGTCTGGATGATGGCCAGGGGGTTTTCCTGGGCGTCCACCACGCGGGTCTGCAGCGCGGAATAGGTTTCGTTGAAGTTGATGCTGGCGGGCGAGGAACCCAGGGCCTTGAACATCGATGTCCAGAGCGGGCTGACGGGCACGCGGATTTTCAGGTCGCGGAAGTCGTCCGGGCCCTTGATGGCACGGTTGCTGGTCGTAATCTGCCTGAAGCCATTGTCCCAGATGTGGTCCATGACGAACAGGCCCTTGCCGTTGATTTCCTTGCGGATGTGCGCGCCCAGGTCGCCGTCCATGGCCTTCCAGACACTGGTGTAGTCGGGAAAGGCAAAGCCCACGCCGCTGATGGAGGCGGTGGGCACCAGCGTGGACAGGATCAGGCCGGACAGCGTGAAGAACTCGACCGCGCCGGCCCGCAGCTGGCTGAGCGTATCGGTATCGGACCCCAGCTGGCTGCTGGGGAAGACCGCCAGTTCGAAGCGGCCGCCCGTGTCGCGCGCGATGTTCTGCGCGGCCTCGTTGGCGCGCAGGTTCATCGGGTGGGTCGGGGGGAGGTTGTTTGCGTATTTGTAGCGGAATTCCGGCGCGGCCAATACCTTGTGAAAGGGCGCCAGCGCCAAGAGTGCGCCGCCTCCTGCGGCGCTCATGAGTTTGCGTCGAGTCGTGTTCATGCTGTCTCCTTGGTTATGAGATCCGGCCGCCATCGAGGGCGGCCGGATAAAGCGCCGATGCCGGCTTCTTGCTTTATCTTTGCATGAGGTCCAATATATGGACCTATGTACTACCCTTGGAATTATTTAATCATATTGATTCTCTAGCGTAAATCAATAAAATAGGCTCAAGATGAAAAATCAGACTAAGAATATTGGTCCATCAAGTGGACCATCGAATGCAGCGGGTGGCGAGTCCGACACCGGGCTCCAGGGAGACGACGTGCTGGAAAGCTCTGCGCCGGTCGGCGGCGCGCAGGCCATTTCGCGTGCCATGCAGGTGCTGCGCGGCGTGTCGCGCACGCGGGGCGACGGCGCGGGGCTGCTGGCGCTGACGCGCGACACCGGCATGAGCAAACCGACCGTGCATCGCATCCTGGCAGCCCTGGCGGCCGAAGGCATGGTCGAGCAGGATCCCGCCAGCCGGCGCTATTTCCTGGGGCCGGAATGCCATGTGCTGGGCCATGTCGCCAGCGAGCGATTCGGTATCAACCGGCTGGCCGCGCCGGTGGTGGCACGCATCGCGCACGAATGCGGTGATTCCGCCTTCTTTTCCCTGCGCCGCGATGTGTTCGCGGTGTGCGTGCTGCGCGAAGACGGCGACTACCCCTTGAAGACCCACGTGCTGCTGCCGGGCGATCGGCACCCGCTGGGCATCGGTGCGGGCAGTCTTGCCATCCTGGCCGCATTGCCGGACGACGAGGTGGAATCCTCGCTGCAAGCCAACGCCGCGCTCATTGCGCGCCGTTATCCGCATTACTCGGTGCCGCTGATCCGCACCCTGGTCGATGAAGTGCGCGAACAGGGCTATTCCGTGAACCGTGGCCTGGTGGTGCCGGGTTCGTGGGGCATCGGCGTGCCGCTGCGCGACGAGCAAGGCCACGTGCTTGGCGCCTTGAGCATTGCGGCGGTGGAAGCGCGCATGGATGAAGAAAGGCAGTTCCAGTTGGCCAAGCTGTTGTCGCGCGAGGCCAAACGCCTGCTCGCGCAGGCCAGTTCCGGGGGGAAGGGGGCGCGACCGCGTCCACCGTCCCCCAAGCCCAAGTCCTGAGTCCGCCAGACGCGGGCAAGGGGCTGCACCCTGAGGAGACAGCAATGAGCAAGCGTGCCGTGATTGCGGGATGGTCGCACATCCCCTTCGGCAAACTCGATGATCCGGACACGGAAAGCCTGATGGCAAGGGTGTCCGGCGCAGCCCTGGATCATGCGGGCGTGGCGGCCGACGCCGTGGACGGCATCTACGTCGGCGTCATGAACAGCGGGTTTCAGAAGCAGGATTTTCAAGGGGCGCTGGTGGCGCTGGCGCATCCGGAATTGGCGCACGTGCCGGCCATGCGCCTGGAGAACGCATGCGCAACGGGCTCGGCCGCCATTTATGCCGCCATGGATTTCATCGAGTCCGGACGCGGCCGGATCGCGTTGGTGGTCGGCGCGGAAAAAATGACCGCGCGTCCCAACGCCGAGATCGGCGACATTCTGCTGAACGCCAGCTACCGCAAGGAAGAGGCGGATATCGCAGGCGGCTTCGCGGGTGTGTTCGGCCGCATCGCGTCGGCGTATTTCGAACGCTACGGCGATCAAAGCGAAACGCTGGCACGGATCGCGGCCAAGAATCACAAGAATGGCGTGGACAATCCCTATGCCCAGATCCGCAAGGACCTGGGCTTTGAATTCTGCAATGCCGTCAGCGACAAAAACCCCTATGTCGCCGCCCCGCTGCGGCGTACGGACTGCTCGCTGGTCTCGGATGGCGCCGCCGCCCTGGTCTTGGCCGACGCGGACCTGATGCCCGATCTGAGGCGTGCCGTGGCGTTCCGGGCCCGGCGCCAGGTGAACGACATCCTGCCCTTGAGCCGCCGCGACCCGATCGCCTTCGAGGGCGCCGCCCGGGCCTGGCGCCAGGCGCTGGCCGATGCCGGGCTGGACCTGGACGACCTGAGCCTGGTCGAAACGCATGATTGCTTCACGGTCGCCGAGCTGATCGAATACGAGGCGATGGGCCTGACCCCGCGCGGGCAAGGCTACAAGGCGCTCAAGGAGGGCTGGGTCGAAAAGGGCGGCCGGCTGCCCGTGAACCCCTCGGGTGGGCTGAAGGCCAAGGGGCATCCCGTGGGTGCGACCGGCGTGTCCATGCATGTGATGGCGTGCCTGCAGCTGACGGGGGCGGCGCAAGGCATGCAGATTCCCGGCGCTGCGCTGGCCGGTGTGTTCAACATGGGAGGCGCGGCCGTGGCCAACTACGTCAGCATCCTGGAGCGCGCCAAATGAATGCCCCGCATCCCGTCCTTTCCCCCGGGCTTGGCCAGCCGCCCACCGCGCCGCCGGGAGGTGTTGCGCCGGTCTCGCGGCGGGTAATGAACCTGGCCCACTTCCTGGTGCAGGCGGCGCGCCGCCATCCCTTGCAGCCGGCCCTGATCAGCGGCGACAGCCGCTGCAGCTGGCGCGAACTCGATGAGCGGACGACGGCCTTGGCGCAGGCGCTTGCAGACCATGGCATAGGCAAGGGTGACCGCGTGCTGGTGCACTCTCGCAATTGCTTCGAGTTCGTCGAAACGCTGTTTGCCACCCTGCGGCTGGGCGCGGTGTGGGTGCCGACCAATTTCCGGATTTCGCCGGACGAAGCCGTGTACCTGGCACGGACGTCGGGCGCCAAGGCCTTCCTGTGCCATGGCGACTATCCCGGGCATGCCGCGGCGGTGGCGGACGCCATGCCGCAGTTGTCGCTATTGGCGCGGCTGGGGCCGGGCGATTTCCCCGCGCGGGACGTGGCCGACCTGATCAAGGCGCGCCTGGGCGCGACGCCGGTTTGCGCCGACGTGGAGCACGATGACCCCTGCTGGTTCTTCTTCACTTCCGGTACCACCGGACACCCCAAGGCGGCGGTGCTGACGCATGGGCAGATGGCCTTCGTCATTACGAACCACCTGTGCGACCTGATGCCTGGCACCACCGAGCGCGACGTGAGCCTGGTGGTGGCGCCCCTGTCGCACGGCGCCGGCATCCATTTCCTGACCCAGGTGGCGCGGGCCGCCTGCACCGTGCTGCCCGCCGGCACGCGTTTCGATGCCGACGAGATCTGGCAGCTGGTCGAGCGGCACGGCGTGACCAATATGTTCACCGTGCCCACCATCGTGAAGATGCTGGTCGAACATCCTTCCGTGGACACCTGGGACCACCGCAGCCTGCGGTACGTGGTCTACGCCGGCGCACCGATGTATCGCGTGGACCAGAAGCGCGCGCTGGAAAAGCTGGGTCCGGTGCTGGTGCAGTACTTCGGCCTGGGCGAGGTCACCGGCAACATCACCGTGCTGCCGCCTGCTTTGCACGACGCGACGGATGGCCCGGGGGCGCGCGTCGGCACCTGCGGCTACGAGCGCACCGGCATGCAGATCAGCATCCAGGACGATATGGGCCGGCCATTGGCGGCCGGCGAAACGGGTGAGATCTGCGTGTGCGGCCCGGCGGTGTTCGCGGGGTATTACGCCAACCCGCAAGCCAATGCGAAGGCGTTTCGCAATGGCTGGTTCCGCACCGGGGACCTGGGCTGCATGGATGAGGAAGGGTTTCTCTACATCACCGGCCGGCAGTCGGATATGTACATCTCGGGCGGCTCGAACATCTACCCGCGGGAGGTCGAGGAAAAGGTGCTGGCGCATCCTGCGGTCGCCGAAACCGCGGTGCTGGGCGTGCCGGATCCGACCTGGGGAGAAGTCGGTGTGATGGTGTGCGTGCTGCGCGCGGGCCATGCGCTGAGCGCGGAAGAATTGATGGAATGGATGGCGCCTCGCATGGCGCGGTACAAGCTGCCGCGCCAGATCTTCTTCTGGGATGCCTTGCCGCGTTCGGGCTACGGCAAGATCACCAAGAAGCTGGTGCGCGATGCCCTCTATGAACGCGGCTGCCTGGCCGAGGCCACCGAAGCCGCGCGCTAGTCAGGCTGACCGGCAGCGCAGGCTGCCGCGCAATGCGCAGCACAACGGCTGCACAACAACGACATCAATGAACGAGGAGGCTGGATCATGGAGATGATGCAAGAGGCAATCCTGGTGACGGGCGGCGCGTCCGGCATCGGGCTGGCGGTCGCGCGCGGCCTGCTGGACGCCGGGCGATGCGTGCTGGTGGCGGATGTGTCCCAGGAGCGGCTGGACGATATGCGTGACCTGGCGCCGGCCGATCAGCTGGGCCGCGTGCTGATGGATGTATCGGACGAGGCGCAGGTGGTGGACGCGCTGGCGCGGCTGGAACTGGATTTCGGGCCGATATCGGGCCTGGTCAATTCCGCCGGCATCGGGCGCGATCTTCCGTTCCTGGACACCGACACCGCCTTGCTGCGGCGCATCCTGGAAGTGAATCTGATCGGTTCTTTCGTGGTGGCGCGAGAGGCCGCGCGGCGGATGCGGGAACGGCGGCGCGGGTCCATCGTCAATATCGCGTCGGTGTCCGGCATACGCGGCAATGCGGGGCGCGCCGCCTACGGCGCATCCAAGGGGGCCGTGGTGACCTTGACCCGCGTGATGGCGGTCGAGCTGGCGGCCTATGGCATTCGGGTCAACGCCGTGGCGCCCGGCCCGATCGAAACGCCGCTGGTCGGGCAGATGCACACCGCCGAAGCCCGCCAGGCCTGGCAGCAGGTAGTGCCCCAGCACCGGTATGCCGCGCCTGAAGAACTCAACGGCACCATCGGGTGGTTGCTTGATGAGTCCAAGTCCAGCTATGTTACCGGGCAGATTATCTGCGTGGATGGAGGGTTCACGGCCGCAGGCATGCTGCCCGCCATGCACTGAGTTTGTCATTGCCCAGGTTCCACTTATTGCGCCACAAGCGCACGGAGTCCAGACCATGCGATACACCACCGTGGATCGTTCGTTGCGGGGAATACAAGCACTGCCCCGTCCCAGAACGCTGATACACCCGGGGGCGTTCAACCCGGTACGCATTCATAGCCGCTCGGCCGGACACGGCCGCCATATCCGCCTGTCGTTGCGCCCCGGCGCCAGCCTGTTTGACGCCATGGTCGATGCACTGGCCACCGCCGGTGTCGCCAACGCCTCGATGACCATATTGGGTGGCGCCTTCCGGCACATCGACTACTGCACGGCGCCGCCCGATCCCCAACATCGGATGGTGGTGGCCTACACCGCGCCCATTCCCGCCGGCCCGGCCTACCTGATTTTTGGCAATGCCACGCTGGGCAAGACCGATGCCGGCGCGCCCCTGGTCCACTGCCATGCCGCCTTTTGCCGCGATGGCCATGCGCCGCTGGGAGGGCACATCATTCCCCAGACGAGCATCGTCGGGGATCGTCCCGTGCCGGTGCTCGTGACCTCGCTGGAGGGATTCGAGCTGCGTGCCACCTACGACGCGGAAACCAATCTACGGCTGTTGCAGCCCCAAGGAGGCGGCCAACATGAACTCGCCTGAAATCGAAAGCGGCAGCATGGGCCGCGTTGCCTATGCGCGGATCGGTCCGAACGAGGACCTGATCCAGGGCGTGGAAAAACTCTGCCTGGCCGAGGGCTTTCGCAACGCGTTCGTGCGCGGGGCGTTGGGTAGCCTGGTGGATGCCTGCCTCTACACCCGCGAAGGCGGATATCGCCACATCGCGGGCCCGGCGGTAGAGATCGTCAGCCTCGCCGGGGAAGTGCGCGCGCAGCCGGATGGGTCCTTGACGGCGTCGCTGTCAGGGGTGGTGGCGGACCCGGAGGGCCAGGTGCATGGCGGCCCCTTCGTGCCTGGCGCCAACCCGATCTGCATGACGTTCGAGGTCACGCTCGAGGAATGGCTGCCGGCGCCGAGCGGCGGCTAAGGATGGCGCGGGGCGTTCAGAACCAATACTTCGCTGCATAGATCACGGTCATGACGGCGCCGGTGACGATGACGAACGCCCGGATGGCCGACGCGGGCAGGACGCGGATCAAGTGGCCGCCCAGGTAGCCGCCTGCCAGCGCGCCGGCCAGCATGAACAGGGTGGCCGGCCAATGCACCGATCCCTGCACGATAAAGATGACGATCGCCGCGGCGGTGACAAACGTCGCCAGCAGGTTCTTCAGCGACTTGATGGCGCGCAGGTTGCCGGGATCCGTGATGGAAATCACCGCGGTCAGGATCACGCCCAGCCCGGCGCCAAAGAAGCCCCCGTAGATGGAGGCCAGCGCGATCGGCAGCACGCCGCGTGCGGGGCCGTCCTGCGCCTGTTCGCCGCGCCGGCGCGCGCTCCAGGCCTGCACTTGCGGGGCGAAGGCAAATAGCAGGGTGGCAAACGCGATCAGGGCCGGCACCGGCAGGATGAAATAGGCGGGGGGAATGGCAAGCAGGATGCATGCGCCCAGCGCGCCGCCCGCGGTGGTGGCGGCCGAGAGCAGCCAGAAGCGCCGGTCGGGGGCGGGCAGGTTTTCACGGTCGGCCAGCGCCGCCAGGATGTGGCCGGGCGATATGGCCACCGCGCTGGAGGCATTGGCGATGACGGGTGGCAGGCCCGCCGCCACCATCGCGGGAAAGGTAATCAGCGTGGCGCCGCCCGCCAGCGCGTTGATGACGCCGCCCAGCGCACCCGCGCCGGCCAGCAGTGCCGCCATGCTCCATTCCATGCCTGCACCTTTCAGGTTAAACAGTGTTTTGGTCCATATAGCGGACCTATATATATCGTGTGAAATTTATTATTGCCTATTTTGCCGGCAGGTATAGAATTCTCGAAAATAAAAGAATAAATAGAGGTTCATAATATGGACCTATATAGAGACTCCGGCGACATCCTTTAGCCGCCACCGCAAGATCGCTGTCAACTCCCAGGATGGCGCATGCGGCCGGATCACCCTCGGCTTTGCGTGCCACGTCCTGATCGCTGGTTTCCAACCCCGTCCAGGGGTTGTTGCGTGTTCACCTGTTTGGCCCGTCGGGCCATCACTGCTGAATCAGGAGGGAATCTCGATGGATGTGAGCTTCATGGCGTTTTCCCGTTTGGCGTTCGGGCATTGGGAGGGGCAACCCTTGTATGCCCTGGCCGATCTGGGCATTGCCCAACGCTTGTCCGAACCCCGCACGTGCGCCGAGCTGGCTCGGGAACTGGGTTGCGAATCCGAGCCGCTGGAGCGCTTGCTGGACTGCGCGGTGGCGCAAAAACTGCTGATCTGCGAGGGCGGGCGCTACGCCAACACCGATCTCAGCGCGCGCTTTCTCACCGAAGACAGCCCCGAATCGCTGTTGTGCTGGATCCGGGTCATGGATCGCTGGAAGCGGCCCTGGATGCAACTGGCCGAAGCCGTGCGGCGGGGCGAGGCGGTAGACAACCAATCGAAGTGGCTGGGCGAAGATCCGCAGTTCATGCGGGACTTCATCCTGGGCATGCATCAGTTTGCGTCCCGTTCGGGGCCCGCGTTCGCAGAGGCCTTGAAAGACGTGCCCATTCGCCGCCTGGTGGACGTGGGTGGGGGCGCCGGCACGTATTCCCTGGCCTTGTGCGCGGCGCGGCCCGAGGCCACCGCAAGGGTCCTGGATCTGGCGCCGGTGGTCGAGATCACGCGTCAAACCGCGCGGGCGGCCGGCCTGGCGGACCGCGTCAGCGCCCAGGTGGCCGACTATCGCCAAGACGGCTTTGGCGAGGAGGCCGACGCGCTGCTCTTTTCAAACGTGCTGCATCAAGAGAGTGCGCAGGTCTGTCGATCGATGCTGCATCGTGCGTGGCAGGCGCTGCGCCCAGGCGGCACCTTGCTGGTGCAAGGCTACTTCCTTGCCGAGGACCGGCGTGCGCCGCAGTTCACCACCTTGCACAACCTGTCCGCGCTGGCGCTGTGGGACGGCGGGCGCAGTTGGACAGTGGGCGACATGCAGGCGCAGATCGCGGCTGCCGGCTTTGAGCGCCAAGCCGTGCTGCGCCAGGAGAGCAGCGGTTTCTGCCTGCTGTCGGCCGTCAAGGTCTGACGCGATATCCACTTATTGAACCGGAGCCTATATGTCCACACTGACCGTCACCGATACCGAAGCCGAAGTGATCGCCTGGCTGAAGGAAAACCGCAATGCGCAGGTCGAAGGCATCAAAGAGAAGAACCTGATCGAAGAGCGCATCCTGGACAGCATGCAGTTCCTGGACTTCATCATGTTCCTGGGCGAACTGGTGGGACGAGACGTCTCTACCGCCATCACCGTCGAGGACCTGCGCACGGTGGATGCCATCGTCAATTTCGTCCACGTACAGCGCTAGCCCGGGCGGCAAGGAAGTCATCATGGAAATCGACTACGCAAGAATCGGCAGGCTGATGACGCTATCCAAAGGGCGTTCGCATGATCCCTACGAGCGCTTCGAGTGGCCCGCCCATATCCCGGAAGACCAACCCTGGTGCAGCAATGACTTGCTCACGACCTACGGAACGCCGCTGCAGGCGCAATTGGACGCCGCGCAGCAGATACGCCTGAGCAAGTGGGAGGCGGTCAATTTCTTCAGCCTCAACGTGCATGGCATCAAGGGGGTGCTGAGCTTTGTCAGCCGGTGCATCTACGAAGAGCGCTATGCCGATGTGTCCGAGTACCTGCATGTCTTCATGGGCGAAGAGAACTTCCACATGTGGTACTTCGCCAAGGCCTGCCTGGATTATGCGGGAAAGATATATCCGTCGATTCAGCTGCAGGGCGATGCGCAGGCGTCCACGCCGGAACTGGACGATCTGTACATGTTCGCCAGCACGCTGATCTTTGAAGAGTTCGTCGACTACTACAACCATAAGGTCGGCACGACGGACGGCATCACCGAGATCCTCAAGCAGATCAACTACCAGCATCATGTCGACGAATCCCGCCACGTGTCCTTTGGCCGGGAAATGGTGCCCCGCCTGTACCGGCTGGCGCTGGAACGCGCGGACGACCCGGACGCGACCCGGGCAGAAGTGGCGCGCACGGTGACGAACATGTTCCGGTATTTCATCAGCCTGATGTACAACCCGGCTGTGTATGCCGATGCCCAGGTCTACGAGCCGCTGGGATTTCGCAACGGCAACGCCATGCGCAACGCGCTGCGGTCGCACCCGGCGCGCAAGGCCGTCCACGAGCAATGGTTCAAGCGCAGCGCCGCCTACTTCACCAAACAGGGGCTGGTGACGGACTTGAACCTGGCCGCGCTGTAGCGCAGGGGCACACCATGGCGCAGATTGTCAGCAGTTCCCGGGTGGCAGCGCTGTTGGGCGCGCGCTTGCCCGTTCTGCAGGCCGGCATGGGCGGCGTGGCACAGCCGGAACTGGCGGCCGCCGTGTGCGAGGCCGGCGCGTTCGGCATGATAGGCCTGTACCGCCACACGCGTGACGAGATCGGCCAGTTGCTCGCGCAGACCGCCGCGTTGACCCGGGCGCGCTTCGGCGTGAACCTGGTCCCGTTCGTGCTGGATGCGGACGCATTGCTGGATCGGTTGGCCTATGTGGCGGACCGGCCGGAACGGCCGATCGTGACCTTCTTCGGTCTACCTGACCCCGCCGTGCTGCGGGCCTTGCCGACGGGGATGGACTACGGCGTGCAAGGGGGCACCTGGGATGAGCTGGACGCGGCGTTCGATGCCGGTGCGTGCTTCGGGGTGTTGCAGACGACGGAGGCGGGCGGCCATCACCTGGGCAAGATCACGCGCGCGCAAGCGCTGGATCAGGCCGCCCGCCTTGGCGTGGACACGCGCATGGTGTTTCTGAGCGGCGGCATCAGCAATGCGGCCGAGTTGCGCCAGGTATTGGATGCCGGGTTTTCCGGCGCGTTGTGCGGCACGGTCTTCGCGGCCACCCGGGAATCCGCCGCGCACGACCGCTACAAGCAGGCGATCGTGGCAGCCGAGCCCGGCGACACCGTGGTCACCGACCGGTTCAGCGTGGGATGGCATACCCATCGCCACCGGGTGATCCGCAACGCCAGCTGCGGGGGATCGCTGCCGGCGGGCGTGATCGGCTTTGCGCACTATTTTGGAAAACGCTATCCCATCCTGCGTTACAGCGTGGCGGTGCCCACCGCCCACACCGAGGGGTTGATCGAGGACATGGCGTTGTATTGCGGAACGTCCTGCAAGGACACGCATTCCATCCGAACCGTGCGGCAGGTGCTGGCCGACTTGACGGCGTAAGGCGTCGTCCTGTCCGCATTTTCAAGTGCATTCAGGGACTTCCAGGAGATTGCATCGTGATCATCGAAAAACAATGGCATCAGGTAAAGAACGTGCTGCAGGCAAAGCTGGACGACATCTTCTCGATCGCGCCCGACGCCACCGCGGAGTTCGACAGCTTGCTGGCCCATGAAGAGATCAATGCGCTGGGCTATGTACGCAATTTTCCCCATCTGACCTGCGTCATGTGCTCCATCGAAGAAGGCGAGTTGCTGGGATTTGCGCGTGGCCAGCGCAAGCTGGACCGGGATTTCAAGGCGCTCACCGCCGATGTGGCCCTGCTGCCGGCGACCTGCTACAAGGTCTACCTGGGGCTGCAGGGGCAGCGCCTGGACGGCGCGCGGGTGGAATCCTGCATTGCGCGCTGCTTCCGGCACGAAGACAAGGCGTTGGACCGTTACCGCGCCTTCAACTTCACCATGAAGGAATACGTGTACCTGGGCACCGCCGAGGGCGCGCAGGCGCATCTGGAAGCGGGGTACGACCGCCTGTTCTCCTTCTTTGCGCAACTGGGAATCCGCGCGGGTTGCGAAGAAGCCAATGATCCCTTCTTTGATTCAGGCAGCGCCGTGGCGCGCCTGTCTGCGTTGACGCCCACCAAGCGTGAGCTGGTATTCGACGGCCATGCCGTGTCGTCGCTGAACTATCACCGCAACTACTTCGGTGAAAAATTCAATATCCGCCTGGACGACAGTTTCGTGCATACCAGTTGCGTCGCGTTTGGATTGGAGCGCTGGATATCCATGTTCAAGGATCGTTTCGGCAATGCGGCCGATACGCTCGCCGCGCTGGAACGCGCCTAGATGGGCGGCCCGATGCTGCAGGCGCAGGCGTTGTTCCAGACAGGCCAGCAGTTCGAGAAGACCTGCGTGGTGGATGCCGCCGCGGGCGCGCTGAACTATGGCGGGGATCTGGACGTGCTGGCCACCCCCGTCATTGTCTATTGGATCGAGTCGTATGCGACGGAGTGCATCCGGTTGGCGGGCGGCGGGCGCTGGGGGTCGGTGGGGCATGCGGTCAGCGTGCGGCACCTGGCGCCGGCGCATCGGGGCAGCGCGGTGCACCTGACGATCACGGTCGAGGCCATGTTCGGCAATTCCCTGCGGTTCAGTGCCCGTGCCGTGGCAGGCGAGGCCGACACCCTGATCGCGACGGGCACGCATGACCGCACCCTCGTCGAACTTTGACGTCACGGTCGTGCTGGGCGCCCAGGGCCCCGCACGTGCCGGGCAGGCCGCGCGCACGAAGCTGGGCAAGCCCTACCTTTCCGGTCTTGCCGGCTTCGGCGTGAGCGACAGTTGCGGTGTGCAGGCGCGGCTATACGCCAACCGCAAGTATGTGGGCATCGATATCGAGCATCTGGACCGGCCCGACCTGGCGGCCCGCCAACAGCGCCTGTCGGCCTGGCTGGCGCGACGGGACCAGGTCGCCGTGGATTTCCTGCCCGGCTGGGTCGCCCGCGAGGCTTGCGCGAAAAGCGTGGGACTGGGGTTGCTGCATGCGTTGCCACGCTTGTCCATCACCTGGACGCGGCCGCTCGGCCCAGGCGGGAAGGAAGAAATCGGCCTGGTCTTCAGCCGCTGGCGATTCGTCGCGCGGTGCGAGCGGGTCGGCAGGGTGCTGCTGTGCGTGTGCTATCGGCAGGAATATGGCAAGCCCCGCATGGCGGTGCTGCAGCCTTGACCAGGACGCGGGGCCGGTCAGTAATCCCAGATGACCGGAACCCAGCGAAACGCGTCGCCATGGACGGCGACCCGTCCGACGGACGGGAACGGCAGATGAGCCGCCACCAGCAGCCCGCCGTTGCTGGCGAGCTCCTGGAAGAGGCCGATGCGGACGCGGGCCGATTCTTCGGGATCATGCTCGAAGCCGTTGTGCCAGTCGGGGTGGTCAAAAGCCACCGGGAACATGGCGTCGCCGGCAAAGGTCAGGCGGTCGCCGCCTGACACCAGGTCGACGACGCTGTGCCCCGGGGTATGGCCCCCTGTCAGGCGGACGCTCACCCCCGGCGCGACTTCGTGCGTGTCCTCGAAAAGGCACAGTCGATCGCGGTATTCGTTGTAGAACGCGGTGGCGGTGGCACGGAGCACGTCGGGCACTGGCCTGGGCATGACGGTATGGGTGAAATCGGGCGATGTCCAGAACGCGACTTCGGTTGCGGACACATGGATGCGCACGTCCGGGCGCAGACGTTCTTTCACGCCGGCAACCAGCAACCCGCCCACGTGGTCCATGTGCATATGGGTGATGATCACGTCCGTTACGGATTCCAGGGCGATGCCTGCGGACGCCAGCCGTTGAGGAAATTGGCCGGCACGCGGAAAGCCCGGGAACTGCCCGCCCAACCCGGCATCGATCAGGATCGTCTGGTCGCCACGACGGGCCACCATCACATTCAGCGGCCAGTCGAATGCGTCCGGCGGCATGCACATGTGGCGCAGCCAATCCGCCAGGTCGGCCGGGTCGGCGTTGGTGGCCATCGTCGACGTGGGCAAGGGCAGCACGCCGTCGCTGATCACCAGCGCGTCGATGTCTCCTATCTGCACGGCGTAACGGGACGGAACCAGATCGATGGGCTTGCGGTGGTCGCAAGGCAAGGTATGGTCTGGGGAAAGCATGGCGTATGCTCCTGAACAGGGGGTGAGGATTGCCTGGCACGGCTGCTGCCGCTGCGGCCTGGAAAGTGAAGGCATCGTAGGTCTGCCGCCCGGCATGCGGTAGATCCGCGGCGGGAAGCACGCTGTTGTGCTGCGCGCACCAATATCCTTGTCGCTGCCCGGTGGCTACGGCAAAATGCCTTTCTTCCCGTGTTGCCTTGCCTGGCGTTGCTCCTTTCCATGACTGACTCCTTGCTCCTTTTCGAGCGTCACCGTCCGCGCCTGTACGCGATCGCCTACCGCATGCTGGGGACGGTGGCCGAGGCGGAAGACGTGGTGCAGGAAGCATGGTTGCGTTGGAATGGCGCGGATCGCTCGGCGGTGCAGAACGCGGAAGCCTGGCTGGTCACCGCCACGACCCGCTTGTCGATCGACCGCCTGCGCGCGGCCAAGGCCGAACGGGAACATTACGCGGGGGTCTGGCTGCCCGAGCCGATGCTGATGGCCGCGCCCGCCACGCCCGAACAGATCCATGAACAAGCCGACGACGTGTCGGTGGCTTTTCTGTACCTGCTGGAGCGCCTGTCGCCGGACGCCCGCGCGGCCTTCCTGATGCGAGAGGTCTTCGATGCCGACTATGAAGACATCGCGCTGACGCTGGACAAGACCCAGCCAGCCGTGCGCCAGCTCGTGCGGCGGGCCAAGCAGCAATTGAGCCAGGGCGCGCCTCGCCAGGCCGTGCCGCGTGCGACGTTGCAACGCCTGCTGCACGCTTTTGCCGATGCGATGCAGCGCAGCGATTTTCACGGCTTGCATGCGCTCTTGAGCGACGACGCCGAGCTCATCGGCGACGGGGGCGGCAAGGTATCCAGCTTTGCCAGCCTGGTGGGCGGAAAACGCCTGGCGCAGCTGTTCTACGCCGGCAAGCGCCGGTACCGCGATGCCCTGCGCGTTGACGTGGTCCAGGTGAACGGGCAATGGACCTTGCTGCGCTTCATCGATGGCGAACTTGAATCGGTGCACGCCTGCGAAACCGATGGCGAGCGCCTGACGCGCATCCTGGTGCAACGCAATCCGGACAAGCTGGCACGCATCTCGGCCGCGCTGGCGCAGGGTTGAGACCGGGATCGGGCGAGGGCGTTGGTGCCTGCGCGGCAACACGGTGATCCCCCGCGGGGGCCTACCGCGGTGCGATGGGCGCTCCTACGATGGGGCTTCCCCAACGTTGCCAAGGATCGGCCATGTCAAAGCTCACGAAATTCGCACTGCCCCTTCTCGCCGCCGCGCTGTTCAGCCCGTTTGCCCATGCCGCGTCCGGGGCGGCCCCGGCCGACGCCATCGTCACGGAGCTGATGCACAGGAACCTGCCGGACATCCCGGGCAAGGACGCGCAGATGATCGTCGTCGACTACCCGCCCGGCGCGGCCGATCCCATCCACCGCCACGATGCCCATAGTTTCGTCTACGTACTCGAAGGCAGCATCGTCATGCAGGTCAAGGGGGGCAAGGAAGTGACGCTGACCCCCGGGCAGACCTTCTACGAAGGCCCCCAGGATATCCACACCGTGGGCCGCAATGCCAGCCAGACACAGCCCGCCAGGTTCCTGGTGGTCCTGGTCAAGAAGCAGGGCGCGCCGGTCCTGACGCCTGTTCATTAAGGGACGAATAAGGCGAGTCCCGGCTTCCGACGCTGCAAGCCCGTCCGTGTGGCGGGGGGCTTTCCTCCCGGAGGCATTCTCTTTTTTTGCGTGCATTGTCACAGAATGGCCCGGCGCGCCGTCTTATGGGTAGGATCAACCTACTTGCGACGCCGCCCCATGCCGCCCTCTCTTTCCGCTTCGCCGGCTCTTGCCTGCGCCAACGGCCCGGATTCCCTGGCCGACAGTTTCGCGACCAGCTATGCCGGCGTCATGGCGTTCATCGCCGTTGCCGTGGAAGGCAATTTCGCCAAGGCCGGTGACCGGCTGGGCATCGGCCGATCGGCCGTCAGCCGCAGTGTGCAAAAGCTGGAAGACCAGCTGGGCGTGCGGCTGTTCGTTCGCACCACGCGCAGCACCTCGCTGACTGCCGAGGGCCAGCGCTTCTATGAGGCGTGCCATCCCGGCGTGGATGGAATCATTCGTGCCCTGGACGACATGCGCGACCTGCGCGAGGGCCCGCCTTCGGGGCAATTGCGCGTGTGTTCCACGGTGGGCTTCGGCCGCAAGGTCGTGGCGCCGCTGCTGCACGGATTCCGCCAGGCCTACCCGAACATCGCGGTCGAACTGTTGCTGGATGACGGGCCGACCGACTTCGCCGCGGACCGCGTCGACGTGTCGTTGCGCAATGGCCGGATGGAAGACAGCCGCGTGATCGCCAAGAAGGTGATTCCCATGCAGATGATGTTATGTGCGTCGCCCGCGTACGTGGCCAGGCACGGCCTGCCGGACAGCGTCGACGCCATCTCCGGCCATCAGTGCGTGAACTTCCTGTTCGCGTCGGGGCGAGTCTACGAATGGGAATTCAAGGTGGGCGGCCAGTTGCGCAAGGTGGCGCCGTCCGCCATGCTCACTTTCAACGACGCCGACCTGGTGCTGCAGGCGGTGCTCGATGGCCACGGCATTGCGCAGATGGCGGGCTACCAAATCTGCGATCACCTGCGTGCGGGCCGCCTGGTCGCCTGCCTGCCGCAATACGCGCCGGACGACCGAGGGCATTACCTGTGCTTCCTGAGCCGCGCGCATTTGCCGGCGCGCATGCGCGTCTTCATCGACTACATGACCGAGGGCATCCGTGCCCAGGACCTGCAGATATTGGACGGCCTGCCGACCGCGCCATCAGCGCACACCGCGCAGCGCGGTGCTACTTTCTTGCGCCGGACCGGCTGAACCAGGTTTCGAAGTCGATCTTCCCCAGCCACGCACCGGCGCCTGGCACCAGCGTGTCATCGTCGAGCAAGGCGCCAAAGTACCGCGCTTGCGGGTCTGCCCGCACGCTGCGCGCGTCGCCGGTTTTATGCAGGTAGCGCTGCGCCAGCTCGGCCAGGCGTACCCGTTCGGGACCGGCGATTTCCACCGTGCCGTTCACCGGCGCGGCCAACGTGGCGTCAGCCATGGCCAGGGCCACCTCGTCGGACGCGATCGGCTGCACGAAGGCGGGCGACAGCCGTACTTCGCCGCCCTCGGCCCCCGACTGCACAATGCCGCCCAGGAACTCGAAGAACTGCGTGCTGTGCACGATGGTGTAGGGGACGCCAGCGGCCACGATCAATTGCTCCTGGGCGATCTTGCCGCGGAAGTATCCGCTTTCGGCCAGGCGATGCGTGCCCACCACGGACAGCGCCACGTGGTGGCGCACGCCGGCGCGGGCTTCTGCCGCCAACAGGTTGCGTCCCGACACCTGGAAGAATTCGAGCACGGCCCTGTCTTCGAACGACGGCGAATTGGCCACATCGACCACCGTATCCACGCCCGCGAGCGCCTCATCCAGGCCTGCGCCGGTGATCGTATTGACGCCCGTGGCCGGGGATGCGGCCATGGCTTGGTGGCCGCGCTCGGTGAGCCGCTTGACGAGTTTGGAGCCGATCAGGCCCGTCCCGCCGATTACCAGGATTTTCATGATGCGTCCTCAGTTGAACTTGGCCTTGTCCAGGCCATATGCCTTGTCGGCCGAACCGGGGACGGTCCGGAACCCCACGTTCAGGCGATTCCAGCCGTTGATCGCCATGACGGCAAAGCTGAGGTCCGATATTTCCTTTTCGGACAATTGGGTTCGGACGCGTTCATAAATGTCGTCGGGCACGCCCTGCGCGCCCAGGGTGGTGAGGGCCTCGGTCCACGCCAGGCAGGCGCGTTCGCGTGGCGAGAATTCGGTGGATTCGCGCCAGATCGCGACGTGGTGCAGACGCAGTTCGCGTTCACCGTGGATCTTGGCCTGCTTCACATGCATGTCCAGGCAGAAGCCGCAGCCATTGATCTGCGAGGCGCGGATCTCGATCAGGTCCAGGATGGATTGCTCGATCGTCCCGGACTTCAAAAGCATGCCGAACTCGACGAATTTCTTGAAGAGCTCGGGTGACAGCGCGAAAGCGTTCAGGCGTTGACTCATGATGATTCCCTCGATGGATTGGCGTGTTTCGGCCATGCCGGACCTGGCCTGGCGCGTGTGTGGATGACGCCCAGATCGTAGGTCCGCAGGGAAATCAGCAGTAGGCCCGGCCGAGGGATCATGGTGTTGCCGCGATGGCAACAATCGGCGGCAGGCCAGGGGGGGCGAACGGGCCATGTCTGCCCGAGCATGGCGGCGCGCTGTCTAGGGGATGCCGCGTGAATCCAGGGCGACGCGCAACGACCTGATGATCTCGCCTGTGAGATGGCGTTTGCGGCCTTGTTCCACGATGCTGATGCTGCGCAATTCCTGGGGGCCGGGCAGCGACAGCACTTTCAAGGCCGGGTCTTCATTCCAATAGACGTTTTGCAGAAGAGGGACGAGGCTGACTCCCACTTGCTGGCGCACCAGCGCCGCGATGCCAAGAATGGAATTGAGCTCCAGGATTTCCTGCGGCTTGACCCTCAGGCGGCGCAATACTCTGTCGGCTTTGGAGCCGGTGGCCGTATTGCGGTCATAGCGAATATAGGGCTGGGTGGCCAGCAGCGCTGTGATGTCCGGCGTCCTGGCATAGGCCTCGGCGCTGGTCAGCAAGACCAGGGGTTCGTCATACAGCCGGGAGCAGCTCAGGCCTTTGAAGTCCTGGCGGGGCGACTTCACCACCACGGCGGCGTCCAGCTCGCCGGCCAGCAGCAGTGGCGCCAACTCATCGGAGCGCGCACTGGTCAGTGTGACGGACACCTTGGGATGAACGGCCTTGAGCTGCACCAGGCAATTGGCCAGCAGGCCCATCGCCGAAATGATGCCGCCGACGGTGATTTCGCCTTCCATGCGCACGTCATGATCGGGGTCTTCCAGCATCGCGTCGTAATCGGCCACCAGGCGCCTGGCGCGCGGAAGCAAAAGCAGCCCTTCGCGGCTCAAACTCGTCTGCCTGTGATTGCGCGCAAACAGCGCGCGGCGCATTTCGTCTTCAAGCGCGCGCATTTGCTGGCCCACGGCGGCGCTGGTCAATGCCACCCGGTCGGCAGCAGCGGCAAAGCTGCCTTCCTCAGCGACAGCGATAAATGTTCTGAGAAATCGGATGCTGCTCATGTCGAGTCGGTTTTGGGTAAAGAAACACTTTACTCTAATTAAAATTAAATTAGATTTTCTTTGTTCAGGTGCTGACGGATACTGCGGGTCTTTCTCATTGAGTGGTTTAGACCATGAGCACTGCTATTCCGGATTCCCAGGCCGAACTGCTGGCGCGGCAAGCCGCGCGACGTCTCTACGATCAAGGGCCGACGACGGTCTATTCCCATGCGGGCGACACGCGCTTCGCCTATTGCCTTTATGTTCCGGAGTCCATCGAAGATGCAACGCGTCCGGTGGACCTGGTGGTCGTGGTGCATGGTTCCAACCGTGCGATGGAGACCTATCGGAACAGCTTTGCCGAGTTTGGCCGCTGGAACGACTGCATCATCCTCGCACCGCTGTTTCCCGTGGGCGTGCTGGGCGATGGCAATGGCGACGGCTACAAGCAAATTCTCGAGGGCGATATCCGCTACGACCAGATCCTGCTGGATATGGTCGCCGAGGTCGGCAGGAAGTACGGCCGCAACTTCGACACCTTCGCGCTCTTTGGCTATTCGGGTGGGGGCCAGTTCACCAATCGCTTCTGCTATCTGCATCCCGATCGGCTGTGGGCCGCGTCGATCGGCGCACCGGGTTCGGTCACGCTGTTGGACACCGAGCGCAAGTGGTGGGTGGGTGTCGCCGATATGGAGACACGTTTTGGCAAGGCGCTGAACCTGGACGCCCTGCGTCAGGTGCCTATCCATATGGTGGTGGGCGCAGCCGACCTCGAAACCTGGGAGATCACCCATCGCCCTGGCGGCAAGCACTACATGGAAGGCGCCAATGACGCGGGCCGCACCCGACCCGAGCGGCTGGAACGTCTGCGCGCCAGCTTTGAAGCCGCCGGGGTGAATGCCACGCTGGACCACATCCCCAACGTGCCCCACATGGGCATCAAGGTCATGCCAGCCGCGCAGAAGTTCTTTGCGGCGGTGTTGCGCCAACGGCGGGCGCGCCCGGTGCAGCAATAAGCACAGGCGGCATGGCCTGGATACGGCCATGGCGCCCATCCCATTGAAGGAGGAGTACTTCATGCGCAACACTGTAAAGATCGCCTTGGGCTACGCCGCGTTGGCCTTGGGCCTGGCGATGGCCGGGGCTCACGCTGCCGAGCCATCACGCATCCAGGTCGGCATCAGCGGAGATATCCGCAGCACCGACCCCGGCGTCAACCGGGACGAGAACACCGACGCCGTCGTCATGCATATGGTGGAGGGCCTGGTGGCCTACCGCGAGGACGCCACCGTGGGCCCCATGCTGGCCGAATCGATCAGCGTTTCCGACGATGGGCGCAGCTACCGCTTCACGTTGCGCAAGGGCGTGCGCTTTCATAATGGTGCGCCGCTGACAGCCGCCGAGGTCCTGTGGACCTGGCGCCGCTACCTGGATCCGAAGACCCAATGGCGCTGCCTGGCCGACTTCGATGGCCGTGGCCTGTTGAAGGTGCAAGACATCAGCAGCCCGGATCCGATGACCGTGGTCTTCACGCTGGAACAGCCCAACGCCCTGTTTCTGGCGACCATGGCCAGGACCGATTGCGGCGGGACCGGCATTCTGCATCCGGACTCGCTGACGCCAGAGGGGGCCTGGCGCGCCCCGGTCGGCACCGGCCCCTTCAAGGCGGGGCAGTGGCAACGCGGGCAATACATCGAACTGCAACGCTTTGCCGACTACGCCGCGCGTGCCGAGGCCAAGCCGGATGGCTATACCGGCAACAAGCAGGCGCTGGTGGATCAAGTGCGTTTTGTCGTGATCCCCGACAACGCGACGGCCAAGGCGGCGCTGATGGCGCGTGGCATCGATCTGCTGCCCGACGTCACGGCGACGGACGCGGCCGATTTGAAACTGGCCAAGGGCTTGACGATCCAGGTCAGCCCCGCCATGTCCATCAACGGCTTGCTGTTCCAGACCCATGACCCTTTGCTGAAGGATGTGCGCATTCGCCGCGCCATTGCGCTGTCGCTCGACTACGGGCAGATGGTGGCCACGCTGTCCAGCGGTCTGTCGCAGGTCAACAACTCGCCCGTGCCCAGCAGCAGCACCTACTATGACGCCGCCACGGCCAAAGGCCATGGCACCGATCTGGCCGAGGCGCGCGCCTTGCTCAGTGCCGCCGGCTATCGCGGCCAGCCGATCAGGATGATCGTGAACAAGCGCTATCCGCAGATGTTCGATATGGGCATTCTGAGTCAGGCCATGCTGGCGGCCGTGGGCATCAACATCCAGATGGAAACGCTTGAATGGGGCACGCAGCTCGAACGCTACCAGAGCGGCAACTATCAAATGATGTCGTTCTCTTATTCGCCGCGCTTCGATCCGGCGTTGAGTTTCGAGCAACTGCTGGGCGACAAGTCCAAGGAAGCCCGCAAGGTCTGGGACAACGCTGACGCCATCGGCATTCTGCACCAAGCCATGCGTGAGGCCGAGCCGGCTAAGCGCCAGGCGCTGTTTGATCAGTTGCACGGCATGCTGATCCAGGACGTTCCCATGGTCATCATCTACAACGGCACCGCCATCGGCGCCTTCCGTGATGGCATTCAAGGCTATCGAACCTGGCCGATTTCCAAGCCGCGCCTGTGGGGTGTGTCCTTGGCGGCGACCGCGAAATAGGCCGGCCATGTTGCGATTCTTCGTTCAGCGCCTGGGCATGGCGCTGCCCACACTGCTGCTGATCTCCATCATGGTGTTCGGCCTGATCCGCTTTATCCCCGGGGATCCTGCCCTGCTGATGCTGGGCGACATGGCAGACGCGCACAGCCTGGCCGAGATGCGCAGGACCCTGGGTCTGGATCACTCTTTCCTGACCCAATACCTGATCTGGATCCGGGCGGTGTTGGGCGGCGATTTCGGCTTGTCCATCAGCAGCAGCCAGCCGGTGCTGGATCTGCTGGTCGAGCGCTTCAGCGTCAGCGCCGTCATCGTCCTGATCTCGGTGGGCCTGGCGGTACTGCTGGCCGTGCCGGTCGGCCTCTACGCGGCCTGGAAGCAGAACAGCCTGATGGATCTGGGCCTGGTTGCCAGCGCCACCTTGCTGTTGTCGATTCCGGCCTTCTGGCTGGGCTTGCTGCTGCTTTACCTGTTCGGCATGAAGTTGGGCTGGCTGCCTATCGTTGGCTACGTCAGCGTCAGTGCGGATCCCTTGCGAGGGCTGAGCTATCTGGTCCTGCCCGTGGTGACGCTGACGCTGGTGGAGTTCGGCTCGATTGCCCGCATGGCGCGCGCCAGCACGATCGAGGTCTTGCGGCTGGAATACATCGCGCACGCCCGCGCCAAGGGCCTGTCGGAAACGGCGGTGTTGTGGGGCCATGCCTTGCGCAACGCCTTTGCGCCGACCTGGACGCTGGTGGGCCTGATCCTGGGCAATCTGCTGGGCGGCATCGCGGTGCTGGAAACCGTCTTCACCCTGCCGGGCATCGGCCGGCTCATGGTGGATTCGATTTTTGCTCGCGACTATCCCGTCCTGCAGGGATGTCTTTTGTTGATCACCAGCATCTATGTCGTGGTGAATCTGGTCGTCGACCTGCTGTATCCGGTCTTTGATCCCAGGGTGAAACTATGAATGGCAACGCCATCTCTTTGCCTGCCGCACCTGCGCGGCGCCGCAGCCTGCCGGCGCTCAATGCCTTGATCGGTGGCGGCCTTCTGCTGGGTCTGGTCGCGCTGGCCCTGCTGGGCCTGGTGTGGACGCCGTATGACTCGCTGAAGCTGAATCTGGGCCTTCGCCTTCAGGCGCCGAGCGCGCTGCATTGGCTGGGTACGGACGAGTTCGGCCGCGATGTCCTGAGCCGTCTCATCGTTGGCGCCTCGACCAGCCTGTGGATCAGCCTCTTGTCCGTGGGGGTGGCCCTGGTATGCGGCACCATGATAGGCATGCTGGCCGGCTACCTGCGAGGCTGGACCGACCGCATCCTGATGATGTTCAACGACGCCTTGCTGGCCTTCCCCGGCCTGTTGCTGGCGCTGGGCATCATGGCCGTCTTGGGGGCCAGCCAGTACAGCATTGTGCTGGCCCTGGGCATGGCCTATACGCCGTCGGTGGTGCGTGTGGTCCGTGGCAGCGTCTTGTCGCTGCGTGAACGCGAGTTCATCGAGGCGTCCAGAGTCATCGGCAATTCCGAGCTGTACACGATGTTCCGCCACATCGTTCCCAATTGCCTGGCGCCGGTGTGCGTGCTGGCAACCAGCATGTTCGGCTGGGCCTTGCTGTCAGAGAGCGCTTTGAGCTTTCTGGGCCTGGGCGTGCCGCCACCGGCCGCCACCTGGGGCAGCATGTTGGCTGCCAGCCGTCCGTATATCGCTTCGGCCGCATGGTTGGGCGTGTTTCCCGGTGTGCTGATCAGCGTGGCCTTGCTGGGTATCAATCTGTTTGGCGATGCCTTGCGCGATCGCCTCGATCCGCGCATGAGGAAGTGAGCATGACCGAGAAAGCGCCACTATTGTCTGTCAAGCAACTCAGGATACGTGCCGGTCTGGATGGACCGCTGGCCGTGAATGACGTGAGTTTCGAGCTTGCGCCGGGCGAGATCCTTGCCTTGGTGGGCGAGTCGGGCAGCGGCAAGACCATGGCCGCCCGCGCCGTGATCGGCCTTTTGCCCGCACCCATGCAGATGGCTGGCGGCAGCATCGGCTTCAAGGGCCAGGTCCTGGACACGCAGAACGCCCGCGCCTTGCGGCGTGTGCGCGGAGCCGAGATCGGCATGGTGTTCCAGGAGCCCATGGTGTCGCTCAATCCGGCTTTGACCATCGGCCGGCAAATGAGTGAGGCCCTCAAGCTGCATACCCGTCTGAGCGCCGCCGATATTCGACGGCGCTGCCTGACCATGCTGGAGCGCATCGGCATCAAGGATCCGGTGCGCTGCCTGACCGCCTATCCGCATGAATTCTCGGGCGGCATGCGCCAGCGCATCATGCTGGCATCGGTCATGCTGCTGCGTCCGGCCCTGTTGATCGCCGATGAACCGACGACGGCGCTGGACTGCCTGGCGCAATTGGACGTCATCGATCTGATGCTGGAGCTGACCCGCGAGCAGGGTACCGCAGTGCTCTTCATCAGCCATGATCTTTCGCTGGTGGCGCGCTACGCCAACAAGGTCGTCGTCATGCGCAATGGGCAAGCGGTCGAGCAGGGGCCGACGGCCTCCATCCTGCTCAAGCCGCAAGCCGAGTACACCCGCCAGTTGCTGGAGGCGCTGCCGCGCCGTGGCGTACTGCCCCCTTTGCCCGAGGCCGGCGCACCGCTGGTCGAGGTCAAAGGTGTGTGCATCGAGTACCCGGGGCAGCGCAGCTTCTGGCGGCGCAGCGCCGCCTGTCGCGTAGTGCACAGCGTCGACCTCAGCATCGCGCCGGGTGAAACGTTGGCCCTGGTGGGCGGCAGCGGCTCGGGAAAGACCTCGCTGGGGCGCGCCGTGGCGGGTTTGGTCAAGCCCAGCGCTGGCAGCATCGAGTTTGAAGGCGTGGATCTGCTCAGGTCGATCCATCGCAGCACCCGCCTGCAATGTCAGATGATCTTCCAGGACCCCTATTCTTCTCTGGATCCCCGCATGCGGGTCGGGCAGATTCTGGAAGAGCCCTTGCGCCATAGCGATGACCTGAACGAATCGCAGCGTCGCGTGCGAGTGGCGGAAACGCTGACTGATGTCGGCTTGAACCCGTCGTTCCGCGACCGTTTCCCGCATCAGCTGTCTGGCGGCCAGCGTCAGCGTGTGGCCATCGGCCGCGCCCTGGTGCGACGGCCGAAGATGGTCATTGCCGATGAGCCGATCTCGGCGCTGGATATGACCATCCAGAAGCAGATTCTGGACCTGTTCGAACGCTTGCAGAAGCAATACGGGTTTGCCTGCCTGTTCATCTCGCATGATCTGGCGGCAGTCGAACGGATCGCGCATCGCGTCGCGGTGATGAGCCAGGGAGAAATCGTGGAAGTCGCCAGCCGCGATGCCTTGTTCGACAAGCCGCAACACCCCTACACACGCAAATTGCTGGCAGCCGCCAGCCCGCTGGAGCGACTGGCGGACGGCGGCTATCGCGTCCGCCTGGCGCAGGCCTGAGCCGGCTTGCGTTTCAACCATTCAAGGAGATTCCATGACCGACGCCAGTTCCGTTTCCGATGCATTCTGGGCGCCTTTCACTCCCATGCGGCAGTTTCAACAGCAGCCCGTGATGTTCGATAGCGCCGAGGGCATGTACTACCGCACGCCCGACGGCCGCGACATTCTGGATGCCATGGCCGGCCTGTGGTGCGTCAACGCCGGTCACGGCCAGCCCAGCATTGTGCAGGCCATTCAGCAAGCTGCCGCTCGCCTGGACTTCGTGTCCTCGTTCAAGATGAGTCACCCGGCCGCCCAGGCCATGTCGGACGCCTTGATCGCCTTGGCGCCCGAAGGCATGACCAAGGTGTTCTTCACCAACTCTGGTTCCGAAGCCGTCGACACGGCCTTGAAGATTGCACGCGCCTACCATCAGGCACGCGGAGACTGCCGCCGCACCAAGCTGATCGGCCGGGCCAAGGGCTATCACGGCATGGGTTTTGGCGGCCTTTCCGTCTCGGGGATTGGCCGCCAGAAGCGCGACTTCGGCCCGCTGCTGGGCGAAGTCAGCCATTTGCCGCTGCCGTATGACGCCAGCATGCGCTTTAGCGCGGGGCAACCCGAGCAAGGCGCCAGCTATGCGGAGGCCCTTGCACAATTGCTCGATATCCAGGACCCGAGCACGGTCGCCGCCGTCATTGTCGAGCCGGTAACCGGGTCGGGCGGCGTCTATCCGCCACCGGTCGGTTATCTGCAGCGCTTGCGCGAACTGTGCACGCAGCACGGCGTGCTGCTGATTTTCGACGAAGTGATCACCGGCTTCGGCCGGATTGGCGGCAACTTCGCCTCGCAGGTGTTTGGCGTGACCCCGGACTTGATGACCGTGGCCAAGGGGTTGACCAATGGCGCGGTGCCCATGGGCGGCGTCATCGTCGGGAGCGGTGTGTATGAGGCCTTCATGGCCGGCCCGCCACAAGTGGTGGAACTGATGCACGGCTACACCTATTCCGCGCATCCGCTGGCGTGCGCCGCCGGCCTGGCGACGCTTCGTTTGCATCAGGAACTGGATATCAACGCCCTGGTTCGGGCGATCAGTCCCTTCTGGCAGTCCAGTGCGCTGGCGCTCAAAGGCCTGCCCCATGTCAATGACGTGCGCAGCATAGGCTTGTTGTGCGCCGTGGACCTGGCGCCGCGGGCCGGGGCGCCAGGGGGGCGAGGCGCCGAGGTCGCCCGCTATTGCTTCGACCATGGCGTGCTGGTGCGCGCGTCCGGCGACATGATCGTGATTTCGCCGCCGCTTATCATCAGCCCTGCCCAGGTCGAGCAGATATTTGAATGTTTGCGGCGGGCGCTTTTGCTCGAATGAAACGTTGAATCAGCGCGTGGTGCAAGTGCCCGGAGTGGGCCACAACAACCAGGGGATGTTCACGTCGGTGTGCGGCATTGCCGTATTGTTTGATCGCCCCGTTCCGGCGAGCTGTCCGGTGATGGGGCGATGACGCCGGGGAGACCGGCGCGGTCCTGCTGCGGGTGTCGGCACGTGGCCTGTCAAGGCGCCAGGCGGGGAAAACCGGCGCGCGGTCGCCCTACAGGGTCGGTTGCGGAATCGGCGTGTCTTTAGGAAGCGAGCCCGAGATGCGTTTCGGGCAATCCGCAATGCCCCATTTGGTCACCACGCCCTTTTCGATCATGAATTTTTCCTGGCATACGTGGTAGGCGGACATGGGGCCCCAGATGTCTTCGTACGAAATGATCTTTGCCCCGCTTTCAAGCGTATAGCTCTTCTTGGGCGGACCCCATTTGGAAATCAGTTGCTCTTCCGTGCTGCCGACCCAGGCCGCATTGACGTCGTTGTAGGTCTTGTTCCGCTTGCCGGTCAGCATGTTCATCTGTCCGGAAGTACATCCCGCGAGCAGCGATGGCAGGATAACCAGCAGTGCAATTTTTTTCATTTTGACTGTCGCCTTGGATGTCGACTGTTGAGAGATGGGGCCTTGACGCCGTACGTCATTGAAAGCACGTTGCGGGCCCTTGTGCCATGCCCGGCGCAGGCCGGGCCGCGAATAGCCTTCGCGCGGATGGGCTTTTGGGCGTCAATGTATCAGAAACCCTGCGGCCTGGCTGCCCGGTGTCGCTCGCTCCGGTCCAGGGGGCGCGTCGCTGGCCGGCGTATTGGCTGTCTCGCTCTCCTTACGCAGATGTAATCCGTAGGTTGGATTCTGGTAATTCTCGACTGCGTAGAGTTCAGTTGTCGACCGGGCTCCCGCCTGGTCAAGCTGAAGCTCAAGGAGCGATACATGTTCAATCGAAAGATCCCGTCCAGCGCTGCTGCGACCTCCCCACTTCAATCTTCGGTTTCGGCCAAGTCGGCAAATCACATCGAAGGGGCGGTGGGCCAGAGCAGTCCGACGCATCCTGCACCGGGTGTGTTCGAACGTGTGTGCGCTGCAATAGGGGGCCGCATGAAGAAGCGTTCCGCCGCTGGCGTACTCGTATTGACAACCTCAATAATGCCGATGGCGAGCGTACATGCCGAACCTCTGACCCGGGAGCAGGTACGAATTGAACTGGACCAGGCGAAGGCCGCCGGTTTGGTGCGATATGGAGAACAGGAGTATCCCGCGCCGATCGTGTCGACGCAGAGCAAGAGTCGGGCACAGGTACAGGATGAATTGCAACGGGCCAAATCGGCAGGCCAAGTGACGTTTGACGAGATGTCGTATCCGCCGGACGCGTCCGGAAAGAGTGGAAAGTCGAGGGAGCAAGTGACGCAAGAGCTGCGGGATGCGAAGGCTGCCGCTCTCGTTACTTCCGGGGAACTGGACTATCCGCCCAGGGCTGGAAATTGAAAAGCCACTGGACCGGACACGACGATGAGAATCCTTTACACGAACTTTCATCGAGGCGATGGAGGGGGGCATACGACGTATGTACTGTCTCTGGCGGGTGCGTTGCGCGCGGCCCATGAAATACTCGTGGCCGCTCCGCCGAGCAGTCGAATCTTCATCGAGGCCCGCGCGATTCCCGGCGTGCGAGCCATCGCGATGGACTTCAAGGGCGGGCCGATCGCGACGCTGGAAAATGCGCTTTGCCTTCGCAGAATCCTGCAGGGTGAGCAGGTTGACATCGCGCACGTGAATGGTGCGGCTGACCATCGGTTGGGCATGTTGGCTGCGGCGGGAATGGGGGGGCGACGTCCAGCTTTTATATATACCCAGCACAATGACCGACTGCCGACCAGCATTGGAGCTTGGCTGCGGGCTCGCTTCGCGACTGATCGAGTCATCTGCGTCTGTGAGCACACCCGCCAGAGGCTCGCGAGGTCGGTATTCAGGAACAGTGAGCTGCGGACGGTGCATAACGGGGTGGATGTGGAGCGATTTCGGCCTGCAGGGCAAGGGGAAGTCGCCGAGGCGAAACGGCGCTGGCTTACGCCTTTGCACGCGGGGCGGCTGGTGGTCGGTAGCGTTGCAGGGACCGCTGACTACAAGAATTGGCTGGACATGGTCGAGGGCGTCGCAGGCTTGCCCGCCGATGTGCGCAGCCAGATTGTGCTTCTGATTGCTGGCGAGCTTCCAACCGAGGCTCAGCGGAGCCGCGTGCTCGCGCTAGGAATGGCGGGCAGCGTGATCTTCAGCGGACTGTTGAAGGACGTGCGCAAGTGTATTGCGGCCTTTGACGTCGGCTTCGTCCTGTCTTCAAAAATGGAGACCATTTCCTTCGCATGTCGGGAAATGATGGCGATGGGGGTTCCTGTGATTGTCAGCGCTGCGGGCGGACTGAGTGAGAATGTCCATGCCTTGCGTGATGGCTGGATTGTTCCGGCGAAGGCGCCCGATGCGGTGGCGGAAATCCTGAGCAAGCTGGTCGCGCAGCCGCACATCGCTCGCAACCTTGGACAGGCGGCGCGGGAAAAGGCAGTCCGGGAGTTCGGGTTATCGGATTTTGTCGCCAAGACGCATGACGTATACCGAGAGGCGCTGGGTCGTCAATCGCAGCTCCCGCAGCGGCCGGCCCTTTGGGGGCGGTGATAAGTATCCGATGAGGCGCATGAAAATCGAAGTTGTCCGAGTGCTTATTGCCGGTGCCCTGCGTAGACTGCCCCCCAGATGATCTCCCTCCACGTGTGATGACGGGTAGAGGCATCGAGGCCACACTATCCGCAATTCGAGGATGTGTCCTGGCCAACTTTCCTATCCCTCTACGTGCCAGGTGGCAAGAATGTCCCTAAAGGTTTTGATCGTCGACGACCAGCGCTTGCAGCGAGAGTACATCTCCGGGCTGCTGCGGCGGCAAGGAGTCTTGCATGTTGAAACCGCGGTGAATGGCGCCGAGGCGCTGGCCAGGATCCGCGCGGTGGAGTTCGATCTGGTCATGACGGATCTGCGGATGCCGGGGGGAGACGGCGTTCAGCTGATACAACGCATTGCTGAACTGGAAAATCGACCCCAACTGGCCTTGATCAGCGCTTCGCCAAAACAGTTGGTCGGCACTGTCCACCTGCTGGCAAAGTTGCTGTCCATCAAGGTTATCGGCCAGCTATGCAAGCCGGTACAGCCTGCGGACATTCAATCGCTGATTCAAAACATGGCACCGTCCGAGTTGGCGCGCTCCACGGCCAAGGCCGTGCCTTTGGTCAGCGACAGGAATCGCATGCTGGAGGCGATGGCCAATGGAGAGATCCAGGTCTGGTATCAGCCCAAGCAAGTCGTCGAACGGGGAACGATATTCGGTGCAGAGGCGCTGGTGCGATGGGTATGTCCCGATGGCACCGTTCTGCCACCAGCCAGCTTCTTGCCCTCCATGGCCATGCACGGACTCGAGAAGGATCTGACGCTTCACGTGTTGGCGCAGAGTCTGCTTGCGCAAGCCGCGTGGCGAGAGGGGGGGTATTCGCTGAGCGTGTCAATCAATCTGCCCTCGCAATTGCTGGATGATCGCGTTTTGCCCGACGAGTTGTTCGAGATTGTCATTGGAGCGGGAGGAGACCCTTCCAGGATCTGCTTCGAGCTCACCGAAAACAGCACCACCAGTCGGCCCAGCGACTACTACGCGGGCGCTTGCCGCTTGCGCATGATGGGCTTCGGGCTCGCGCAAGATGATTTCGGGCAAGGCTACAGCTCCATGCACAATCTGGCGACAACGCCTTTCACCGAACTGAAAATAGACCGCGAGTTTGTTCAACGGCTGGTCGAAGACGAGAAATCGCGCGCGATCGTCGAGAGCGCCATCATGCTGGGCAGCCGTCTGGGCTTGACCGTGGTGGCCGAAGGTGTGGAAACGGCAATGCAATACGGGCTGTTGCGCGAGCTGGGCTGTTACGCGGTGCAGGGGTTTTACGTATCGGGGGCGGTGAACCCGACCATTTTGCTGCAAATGTTGCGACACCAGTCCATGCCTCGCCAAGGTGTATACGCTGGGACTGTAGGCGATAGCTATAAAAAAGGTGATAGCGATTTTTTGGGGCTATCGCTTCCTGTTGTGAAACATTGAATTTCCGCCGATTCTCATTGCGCTTTATCGCGCGATATTTCAATATTCGGCTCTGCGAGTCTTTAGTTTGCCGTCCCGACCGGCGGCATACATTTCGAGTCCACGAGTCCATGGCAGTTCTTTCCGCCCGGCAGATTCAGGTTACCGCCTTGATCGTTGCGCTGTTGGTCGTGCTGACCGGCTCGTTTGCCTACGTGGCCGTGCAACGCGAGATTGGTCTGTCGTCCCAGCGTTTGCAGCATCATATGGACCATCTGGAAGCGGACATCCAGGCCTTGAAAACCGCGTTGGGCCAAGTGTCGCTGAGCGGGGACAAAGGTTTTTTCCCCGGGGTCAGGCGCCGTCTGCAGATTGAGCCGATTGGCGGCGCGTCAGTGCCGGACGTGAACCAGTACCTTGTCTACGATGCCGTATTCCAGTCGCGGTTGCGGCTGGAAATGCCCGCATCACTGCACGACGACCGAGTCGAACTCGCGGTATTCGGCTTGTCCACTGCGTTACAGCTCTACAGCAGCCTGGCGCAGGCCCCTTCGGGCAGCATGTTTCCTTTGATGCTTCTGTCCAAGGACGGCCGGGTTCGGATGAGCACGCCTTGCCAGGGAGCGCCCGCCGAGGAAGATCGCCAGCGCGGTCAGGTCGCGCCGTGCGCAAATCAGAGGGTGATCCTGAACGGCATGCTGACGAAGTTGTCGGAGGCCGACGATAACGTACAGCTTACCGCGGTCAGGCTCGAAGGTGGCGAGACAGCCGTGCTGGCTTATCGCCTGGTAAAACCCTATTCGAATAGCGATGTCCCCTGGGTTGCCGATCGCGAATGGGTCGTTGTGTCCTACTTTGATACCGAGGACTCGTTGTCGCAGCGCTACCAGGGCATGCAGGGCCTGATGGGGCCGATCATTACATCCCGGGTGGAGCTTTTCGACGCCCAGGGAAAGGCACTTGCCCCTGCGCCGCTACGGACAGCGGATGCCAGCCCGGGATGGAGCATGCACAGGGATGGCACCGTCTTCCGGATCGATGGCGACCATGGAATTTCGGCGCGGTATTTCACTCCCTATCGCCACTACGCCGAAGAGTTGGGCCCCGGGCTGGCGGCGGTTGGGCTCTTGGTCCTGGTGAGCTGCATTGCCACGCTTTTTTTCGCCAGATGGTATGTGCAGCGCTTCTACGAACCGGCCAAACGGCAAATCAAGCGCATCGAGGAAAGCGACGCGTTCGGCCGACAGGTAATCGATGCGGCGCAGCTTGCGATAGTGGTGTGTACTTGGCCGGAGGGAAAAATCCTGCGGTGCAATGAACTCGCCATCGCGTGGTTCGATGACCTGGCCCGGATGCGGCGGGCGGTCATCGATTGGAGAACGTCGAATGCAACGGCTCAGCAAGAGGGCGAGCAGCGATTGACGCTGGGAGACCGTCACATTGTCGGGAAATTCCTGGCTACGCGATATGAAGATCAGGATGCGTTGCTGTGCACGTTTCGCGATGTGAGCGAGGATGTCCAGGCCCACGAGACCCTGGAGCAGGCAAGGCAAGCCGCCGACGAGTCAAATGCCGCCAAATCTGAATTTCTGGCCACCATGAGCCATGAAATTCGTACGCCGTTGTATGGCGTGCTTGGCATGCTGGAGTTGCTGGCGTCCACGCCCCTGTCGCAGGTCCAGCAAGGCTTTATTCGAACGATTGAATCGTCCTCCGACCAGTTGCTGAACGTTATTGGCGATGTGCTCGATATGTCCAAGATCGAGGCGGGCGGGCTCACGCTGCACAATGAGCCGTTTTCAGCCATCGAGTTGACCGAAAGCGTTGTGCAGGTATACGGCCCCAAAGCGGCCGGGCGAGGAATTTTCTTGCATTGCACCATCGCTACCGATGTTCCCGTCACCCTTCTGGGCGACGCAGGCAGGGTGAGGCAGATCCTGAACAACCTGGTCAGCAACGCGATCAAGTTCACGGAAATCGGGCGAGTCATGGTGGCACTGACCGTCGAGACCAAGGATGCCCAGGCCGTACATCTTCGTTGGCGCGTATCGGACACGGGAGTCGGCATGTCGGAAACGGAGCTGACGCATGTGTTCGAGCCGTTTTATCAGGCCCGGTCGGCCCGGCTCGGCGGCGGCGGTACCGGGCTGGGATTGGCGATTTGCCGCAAGCTGGTGAAAATGATGGGGGGCCATATCGAGGCCATCAGCCACCGCAATGTGGGCAGTACCTTCCTGGTGGAACTTCCCTTTACCCCAGGCCAGTCGGAGCCTGCGCAGGCGGAGGCCGAAACCCTGCACGGGCTGAAAGTCTACGTGCGTGCGCCGACCCAGGAATTGAGGGATCACTACCGGAACTGGGTGACCAGATGGGGCGCCACTTGTGAATTGGTGTCAGGCGGCGACCTGCCCAGTATGGAAGCTGAATCGGTATTGGTTCAAGTGCTTCCGGAGCAGATGAGTCCCGTGCCCGCCCATATGCGCCAGGTCTTCTGCACCCAGACCGGGCCATTGCATCCGAATCCCGTCCAGCAGGGTTGGCAGGTCAATTGTTATGCGATTCGATCCATTCGGCAGGCAATACTGCTATCGGCCGGGCGACAGTTGGTTGCCTCGGCAGACACTGTCGGCTACGCGCCCGAGGCGACGCGGCAGGCCATGGATCGACTTGGACTGCGGATACTGGTTGTGGAGGACAGTGTGCTCAATCAGGAGGTCCTGAAGTGGCAATTGGAGTCGCTTGGCTGCGAGGTCACGCTATGTGGCAGTCCGAGGCGAGCGATCGAACTATGGTCCGATGAGCATTTCGATATTCTGCTCACCGACGCAAACATGCCCGAACTGAGCGGCCGGGAAATGGTCAGCGCATTGCGCGAACGCGGCATGAAGCGGCCGGCGGTATGCGTTACAGCAAACGCCGTATCCGAACTGTTCACTCCCGCGGCGGCCGGTGGTCTCATCGATGCTTGGCTGGCAAAACCGGTGTCGGCTCAATCACTCAAGGTTTGCCTGGTCAAAGTGTGCGCCGATAGGCGACTGCTGAATTCTGCTGTGGATCCGGTTGCGGATCCGGGGCAATCCCTGTTGGACGAGAGCGACGCCGATGACGTTCCGTACTTTGTGCGTGAAGTCTTCGTGACGGCAATGGGGGGGGATGTGATGCTATTGCGTGGTGCCGCCGAGCGTGCCGATTCCCATGGGCTGGATGAGATATTGCACCGCGTTCGAGGCGGGCTGGTCATGTCCAATTCAAGGGGACTCGCCAGCGAGTGCGCCCGGTTGGAATCCAGCCTGGCCAATGAGGGAATGTCCGAGGGAGTATCGGCTGATTTGAAGACTTTCTGCGATGCGTTGCAAACCATGGTCGATGCCGTGAGGAACAAGATGGCAACGCAAAATTCACCGCAACCTGATGGAACGCCATGAACGAGAAAATACGCATAGTGCTGGCGGATGACCACCCTCTGGTAACCGCGGGAATCAGGCACATGCTCTCGCAACGACCGGATTTTGACGTCGTGGCGGAAGCGCGTACGCCTGATGCCCTGGTCGAAGCGATCATCGCCTTGCGCCCGCAGGTCGTCATCACGGACTACAACATGCCGGGACCGACGCGATTCGGAGACGGCATCAAGCTGGTCAGCCATATCAGGAACAATTACCGGGATGTCCGGATCGTCGTCCTGACGATGATTTCCTCGCCGGTGATCGCCTCAAGCTTGTACGGCTTGGGCGTTTCCGCCGTACTGCTGAAGAGCCACGATTTGAGCGAACTCACGAATTCGATCACCTCCATGATTCTTGAAAAGCGACGGCCGCCAGGCCGGCGCAAGGCCGGCCAAATCGATGAGGGTGTGGACGATAGGATCGCGCAACTGACGCCCAAGGAAATGGAGGTGTTGCGCTATCTGTTCTCCGGCATGAGTGTGAGCGAGATAGCGTTACACGTGAACCGAAGCGTCACGACGGTCAGTTCGCACAAAATGGCGGCCATGCGAAAGCTCGGCGCCGAGAATGATCATGAACTGATTATGTTCTGCGTGCATAACGGGCTATTCACCTCGTGACATCACATGCCCTGTCCCTGTACGGCCGGGGTATGCCGGCAAGCCGCGGGACGCACCGTCGACCGTTCGACGGCCCGGCGCAATCGATCACCAGCAGGGTCTCACGCGCCTAGTCACGCGTCATCGGGATCAATTTGTCGATTTCCCGGATCGCGCCTTCGTAGCTATTGCCAGCCATGGCCGGTGAGGTCATGAACCTGCCTCCCACGGCGAACGAAGGCGTGCTGTCGATCCGGTAGGCCGCGGCGAGTTGGTTTGCGCGTTGCACCTGAGTCTGCACGCTGAATGAATCGAAAATCGCGTCGAATCTGGCTCGATCCTCACCCTGCGCGGCGACCCATTCACCCATCGCCTTCTTGTCGAGCAGCCGCTTGCGTTCCTGGTGCAGGGCGGTGAAGACCTTGGCGTGCAGATCTGCGCGGTCCAGGGCATGCAACGTGAAATACAGCTGTTGCAGTGGCTCCATGCCGGCATTGAACGCAATCGGCACGCGTTTCAAATGCACATCTGCTGGCAGCGTCCTGGACCAGTTTTCGATCATGGGTTCAATGGTGGCGCAAGGCCCGCAAGCGTAGGTAAAGAACTCCAGGATTTCGATCTTTCCCGGCGTCTCGGACGGTTGCGGTGGGCTGAGCGTGACGTAGGCCTGCGGCTGCTGGGCTTGGGCAGGGGATGGAAAGAGGGATGCGGCGGCGATAGCCGTGGCGACGATGCGAGTGAATCGAAAAGCTGGCACGAGGGGCCTCGAAGGGTGCAAAGAGTAGGCCGACCAGTATGTTGTCGTTCACTTGGGCAGCGCAATCGGAGAACTCCTGGATTTCAGGCCCGCCGACAAGCCGGTCCCCCTGGTGTGAACGCCGGACCCTGTTCGGATCGCGATGGAGCCGGTCTGCCGAGGCGTCTTTTTGTTTCTTTGCATTTGCGCAGAGGGTTTCTCGGAATCCTACGATTCTCCTGAAAACCAGCGCTATCTATAGTTTCACCCACTTGGAATCTTCCATGAATTCTCCGCGCTTTTGTTCGTCCGCTCAGCGTGCGCAGCCGCATCAAGGCGCTCCTTGAAGCGAAACTCTCTTTCTGATTTAGCCATGAACCGAATTTATCGCCTTGTCTGGAATGCCGTGACCCAATGCTGGAGCGCCGTTTCGGAAAACGCGAAAGCGCAAGGGAAATCATCCCGGCCGGGGGTGCTTTCGTGCGCAATATTGGGGGCAGTTGTCACGACCGGCGGGGCGCTGTTCAGCTCCGCCGTCCAAGCACAGGCATTGCAGATTTACAACAGCGGCTTCGATGTGGGGCGCGTGTATGCCCACGACGGCGCCGGTGCTATTGGCGGGGCCGGTTCAAGCTTCAGCCTGCAAAACCTGGGCAGCGGGCCTGGTGGCGGCGGTCACAATGCGTCGACGGTTTTCATTCGTGGACGCGAAGACCTGACCCTGCTATTGGGTGGGTTGAGCGGGATCGTCATGCTCAACCCGGTGAACCTGTCGGGTAACAAGATTCGTAACCTTGCCGCGGGTGACGTGACCGCGGCCAGTACGGAGGCGGTCAATGGTTCGCAGTTGTTTGTAACCAACACGAATCTGGCGACCGCCCAGACGTCGATCAACCAGAACACCACCGCCATCACGAACCTGTCGGGGCGGATGACGACGACGGAAGGCAACGTCACCAACCTGGGCGGACGGATTACGCAAACCAATACCAATCTGACCAATCTGCAGACGCAGATCAACAACGGCACGACGGGGCTGGTGCGCCAGGACGCGGCGAGCGGCAACGTGACGGTGGCCGGGGCGACGGGCGGCTCGTCGGTGAACATGGCAGGTACGGCGGGCGCGCGCACCGTGACGGGCGTGCAGGCGGGGGCGTTGAGCGCCACGAGCACGGACGCGGTCAACGGCTCGCAGCTGTTCAAGACCAACGCGGACGTGACGGCCAATACCAACGCGATCACGAAGAACACGACCGACATCGCCAACAACACGACGGCGATCACCAACGTGGGCAATCGCGTGACCACGGCCGAAGGGAACATCACCAATCTGGGCGGCCGGATAACGACGGTCGAGGGCAGCGTGACCAATCTGCAGACGCAGATCACCAACGGCACGGCGGGCCTGGTGCGCCAGGACGCGGCGAGCGGCAACGTGACGGTGGCCGGCGCGACGGGAGGCACGTCGGTGAACATGGCGGGCACGGCGGGCGCGCGCACCGTGACGGGCGTGCAAGCGGGCGGGCTGAGCGCCACGAGCACGGACGCGGTCAACGGCTCGCAGCTGTTCAAGACCAATGCGGACGTGACGGCCAATACCAACGCCATTGCGCAGAACACGGCCAATATCGCTAACAACACCACGGCAATTACCAATGTCGATAACCGCGTGAGCACGGTCGAAGGCAACGTTACGACCTTGCAGACGCAGATCACCAACGGCACGACGGGTCTGGTTCGCCAGGATGCAACGACCGCCAATGTGACGGTGGCGGGCACGACGGGCGGCACGTCGGTGAATATGGCGGGCACGGCGGGCGCGCGCACCGTGACGGGCGTGCAAGCGGGCGGGCTGAGCGCCACGAGCACGGACGCAGTCAATGGCTCGCAGCTGTTCAAGACCAATTCGGACGTGACGGCCAATACCAACGCCATTGCGCAGAACACGGCCGATATCGCCAATAACAGCACGGCAATCAGCAATGTCGATAATCGCGTCAGCACGGTCGAGGGGAATATCACGACCTTGCAGACCCAAGTTAACAACGGCACCACGGGCCTGGTGCGCCAGGACGCGGTGAGCGGCAACGTGACGGTGGCCGGGGCGACGGGCGGCACGTCGGTGCATATGGCGGGTACGGCGGGCGCGCGCACCGTAACGGGCGTGCAGGCGGGCGGGTTGAGCGCCACGAGCACGGACGTGGTCAACGGCTCGCAGCTGTTCCAGACCAACGCGAACGTGACGGCCAACACCAACGCCATCGCGCAGAACACGGCAGATATCGCCACCAACAGCACAGCGATCAGCAATGTCGATAACCGCGTGACCACGGCCGAAGGAAACATCACGAATCTTGACGGCCGGGTGACGACGGTCGCAGGTAGCGTGACCAATCTGCAAACGCAGATCACCAACGGCACGACGGGCCTGGTGCGCCAGGACGCGGCGAGCGGCGAGGTGACGGTCGCCGGGGCGACGGGCGGTACGTCGGTGAACATGACGGGCGCGGCGGGCGCGCGTGCAATAACGGGCGTGCGGGCCGGCGTGCTGAGTGCCGCGAGCACGGAAGCGATCAACGGTTCGCAGCTGTTCGAGGCCCATGCAAACATTGCCGCCAATAGCGCGTCCATCAGCGTGGTGGCCGGGACGACGGTGCAGCACGGCAACCAGATCCAGGCGTTGAGCCAGGAGGTGGCTCGGGTCACTGCCGCCAATCAGGAACTTGTTCGCAACACCGCGGCGATCGCCACGGATAACGCGAGCGCGGTCGAGCGGCCGACGGTGGCTGCGGGCAGCCAGGGCAACGCCATGGGGTCGGGCGCCAGCGTGACGGGCCAGGGCGGCGTGGCATTGGGCAACGGCGCCACCGCCAGCGCGGCGGGCAGCGTGGCCGTGGGTGCGGGGTCGGTGGCGGATCGGGCCAATAGCGTCTCGGTCGGCAGCGCGGGTCAGGAGCGGCAGATCACCAATGTCGCGGCGGGCACGTCGGCTACCGATGCCGTGAATCTGGGCCAAGTGCTGGAGTTGTCCAGCCAGTCGTCGGGGCAGGCGGTCCAGCAGGCCAATGCCTATACGGACAGCAAGATCGGCCAGCTGCGTTCGGAAGTCAATGGCGGCATCGCTTCGGCGATGGCCATGGCGGGCTTGCCCAGCGCCAGTTTGCCCGGCAAGGGCATGCTTTCGATGGCGGTATCGACGTACGCGGGCCGCTCCGCGATGGCCATGGGAGTTTCCGGCATGTCGGGCAACGGGACCTGGGTGTACAAGGCCTCGGGTTCCACGACGACGCGTGGGAAGGTAGGGGCCACCGTGGGTGCGGGCTTCCATTGGTAAGGCGATATGGAGTTTCTATCTGATTCGGCAGTCAGAGGGCTGGGAATTCCCGGGCAAGAGAGGAAGTTGCCCTGCCCGTGGCATATCGAAGCAATGGTCCAGACGTACGGCTGGACAGCATTGCGGGCTTGGCGATCGTGGCTGTCATTTTCTCAGGACGCGATGGCGGCCCGTCTCGGGATCGCGACCGCAACCTATGCGCAGATCGAGCAGGGCGTCGTGGCGCTATGTGAATGGACCGAACCGGGCATTGCCCGGAGAGTTTTCCAGATGGTTCCGGCAATGCACTACATGGCCGTTGAGAAATCACCGCTCGCGTAGCAGCCATTCACGCCATTCGGTATGGACGCTTGATGAATATGACTCTAGTGGCCGCCTCGGGCAAGCCGCCGGCGAGAGCGGGCGCAGAACGCTCCCAATTGGCCAGGGCGAAGCTGCGCGTGGAAATGCTGTCGTGGCTTGAGGCGCATAGCGCCGATCCCGCGATTACCGCCGCGCAACTGGCCGAAGTGTTCGGCGTTTCGGTGCGTCAGTTGCACATCGTGTTCAGCGAAGACGATGTCCACGGCACATTTTTCCGCTCACTTCAGTATCTGCGTATGAAGCGGGCAAGTGTCTTGTTGAAGGATCCGGCCCTGAAAGACCTACCCGTGAAACAGGTGGCACACCGTTGCGGATACTTGGATTTCAGTGCCTTCAGCAGGACCTTCAAGCTTCATTTTGGAATCACTGCGGCTGACTACCGAAAGCGGCTGCGGGACGCTGGAGGGGGCGGGGTGATCTTCCCCCAAAAGCGGCGTAGGGCGCGATTGCGCGAAATATTCAAGGTTCTTGATTCGGAGGGATGACATGTTCTCGCTTTCAAGGCGCTGCGGCGCTGAGTTTTTCGGCACATTCTGGTTGGTGCTAGGAGGTTGCGGCGCAGCGGTGCTGGCCGCTGGTTTTCCGGAATCCGGGATAGGGTTCCTGGGCGTTGCCTTGGCATTTGGATTGACGGTGTTGACGATGGCGCTGGCGGTAGGTCACGTTTCTGGTGGACATTTCAATCCCGCCGTCACCATCGGCCTGGTAGCAGGGGGCCGATTTCCCGCCAAGGAGATTGCCCCCTACGTGATTGCCCAGATCCTGGGCGCGATCGCCGCGGCGGCTGTGCTGGCCTGCATTGCCAGCGGCAAGCCGGGCTTCGATCTTGGGGCAAGTCAATTCGCGGCAAACGGCTATGGGGAGTATTCGCCCGGCAAGTATTCACTGATGTCCGCTTTAGCCACGGAGGTCGTGTTGACTGCGGGGTTCGTGTTTGTGATTCTTGGCGCCACGGCCAGGCGCGCGACGGCTGGCTTGGCTGCCTTTCCGATCGGGCTGGCGCTGACGTTGATCCACCTGGTCAGCATTCCCGTCACCAATACGTCCGTGAATCCCGCGCGCTCCACCGGGCCAGCACTGTTCGTGGGAGGGTGGGCATTGGAGCAGCTGTGGCTATTCTGGGTCGCTCCGATCGTGGGGGGCGTCATCGGCGCCATCGCCTATCGCGTGATCGGCAGTCCGGCAGTGAAGCCTGCCAATCAATAGACGGAAGGCATTCCATGGAGATGCGCTTGAAATTCTGGAGAGGGTCAAATGTGTGACGAGAAAGCCTGCCCGGAGGTGACTTCGGCGCCGCCTCGCCGATCATTCCTGCTGGCGGCCGGTACGTCGGTGTTCGCAGCTGCTGTCGGCGATGTTCTGTTCGCTACCCAGGCCCATGCGCTGCCCAAGCCGCAGAACGCGTTGTCGCCTGACGATGCGATGAAGCACCTGATGGAAGGCAACACGAGGTATGTGTCCGGGGTTACCCGTCGCCATGATTTCGCTCACCAACGCGAGGTGCTCAGTGGTGGGCAGAATCCGTATGCTGCGGTGCTGAGCTGTGCAGACTCTCGGATCGCGCCAGAATATACGTTCGATAGTGCGCGAGGCGATCTTTTTGTTACGCGCGTCGCGGGGAATATTGTCAACGATGACGTGACAGGAAGCCTCGAATATGCAGTCGCTGTGTTGAATGTTCCAGTCATTCTCGTGCTCGGTCACGACAAATGCGGCGCGGTGGATGCAGCAGTCAAGATCGCGACGAAGGGGGCGACCTATCCTGGAAAGATCCATTCGCTCGCAACAACAATGCTGCCGGCGGTGAACAAGGTCAAGGGCGAAGTCGCGAATCTGCTGGATGCGACGATCGCGCAGAATGTTCGAGATGGCATGGCCAATCTGCGCACGAAGTCGGCGATCATCCGAGAAGCCGAAAAGTCAGGAAGGCTGAGGATCGCCGGAGGCGTCTACCGTCTGTCCACTGGAAAGGTGGATCTCCTCGGATAACGCGGCTTGCTCCCCATCCGCACGACGCGACGCGCCGCGACTCATCGGATGCCAAGCGGCCGCGACATCCCCGGGCGTGGTCAGCCTGCCGTGTCTGACACGAGTGTATTGAGCAACTGCTGTTCCCACAGATACGCGATGCCGCTGCCTGCGGCGTGCTGAACGAGGATGTCGGTCAGCGCGGCGGCGGTGGCCACGCGGGCCCAGTCGCGTTGCCATTCGGCGGCCACGGCCAGCCACGTCATGAGGTTCACGCCCGCCGCGGCCATGCGTTGCAGGGCGACTTCGTGCGCTTCCACCGACACGCCTCCCGACGCATCGGTGACCACCGTCACGTCCCAGCCTTCGCCTGCGGCCTGGATGGCCGGCATGGCCACGCAGATCTCGGTCCACAGCCCGGCGATGATCAGCTGCTTGCGGCCGGTGGCCTTGGCGGCGTCGACGACCTGCTTGTCTTCCCAGGTGTTGATGAACGTGCGGTCGATGACCTTCTGTCCGGGAAACACGTCGGTGATCTGCGGGAAGATGCGGCCGCCGCGCGCGGCGATCACGCTGGTCAGGATCGTGGGCACGTCGAAGGCCTTGGCGGCCTTGGCCAGGGCCGTCGAATTGTTGACCACCCATTGCGGGTCGTGGCTGTTCAGGTTAGTCAGCTGATAGGGCTGGTGATCAATCAGGACGAGTACCGAATCTTCGGGGCGTAGCAGTGAGTTCAGGCCGTTGCGAAAGGTCATTGTGGATCCCTGAGTGGCTGTGATTGATGAAGATGGCTGTGCGATTGGCCATGGAACATGGCGGTCCGGAAAGCGTCTGGATAGGAAGCGTCAATCGGACTCGACATTATGTTTTTGCCGATCCGGATGCGGTAGTCGCGTGCGAAGGCAAGCTGTGTCGCACGATCAGGAACGCCCTGGGCGGGCACCGTGGCGATGGAATGTCGGCGCATTCGATACGCGCCGCGCAGTGCTATCCTGCGGCGAAAGGCGTCGCACATCGGGAGCCGCGCAACGCACAACGGGGAGCCGCAGAATATGGATATCGAAGAGCTTCAGACCTTCATCGAAGTCGCCGATGCGGGAGGCGTGTCGCCCGCCGCGCTTCGGCTGGGCGTGTCCAAGTCGATCGTCAGCCGTCGCTTGCTGCGACTGGAAGAGGCGCTGGGCGTGCAGTTGCTGGCGCGCACCACCCGCGGGGCCGCGCTGACCGAAGCCGGCGCGCTGTTCCGGGACCACGCGGCCCGAGCCTGCGCCGAAATCGACATGGCGCGGGAAGCGATCCTGCCGGCGGGCGAACTACGCGGCCGCTTGCGCGTGGCCGTGCCGGTATCTTTCGGCCTGACGCATTTTGCGCCGGTGGTGGCGGAATTGGCGCGTCGCCACCCCACGCTGCATGTGCAGACCTGCTACAGCGACCGTTTCGTGGATCTCGTCGCCGAGGGCTACGACTGTGCGATACGGGTGGGCTATCTGCAGGATTCCAACCTGGTGGCCCGGCGCGTCGGCCCCATTCGCGGCAAGCTGCTGGCCAGCCCCGGCTACATCAAGGCGCATGGGGCGCCGGAAACGCCCGCGCAACTTGCGGCGCACGAGGCCCTGATGCAGGGCACCGAGACGTGGCAGTTCATGGATGGTGACAAGGTGGTGGTGGCGCGGCCGCAAGGGCGCTTCAAGGCCGATAACGGCGCGGCGCTGGTCGCCGCGGCGGCGGCCGGGCTGGGAGTGGCCTATCTGCCCGACTGCCTGACCCATGACTATGTGGCGGCCGGCGCGCTCGTGCCAATCATGACGCGGTATCCGCCGCCGCCGGCCGGGGCGTACGTCATTCGCCCGCCCGGCCAGCATCCCGCGCGAAAGATACGGGTGCTGACGGAACTACTGATCGAACACTTCGGCCAGTCTCCGCATTTTGCAGGAACGGGCACGGACTGAAGGCGGGGTCAGCGCACCGCGAACCAGTCGCCGGCCAAGCTGCCTTTGCGGCCGCAGAAGGGCGGACCGAAGCCGTCGTCCTCGACGCCGGCGGGCGGAATCTGACGCACGACCAGCACGGCGCCCCGGCGGGTCATGGAAAGGGCCCAGGGCGGGCCGTCCTGGTAGGTGACCTTGAGGGTGTCGCCCGAGACGGTTGCCTTGCCGCTCAGGTCGCAGACCCACAGGCCGCGATAGGGCTGGTTCGAGTTGGCCGCCACGAACAGCTGGCCATCGGCGGTTTGCGTGATCTCGATTTCACCTTCGATGTTCTTCCACTTGCCGACGAAGCCGGCGGGCGGCTGCGGGTTGATGGCCTTCAGGAACGCGAGGCGAGCGCGCATGCTGGTGGAGATTTCCTGGAAAGGCGTGCTGCCCTTGAAGGGATCGGCATAGATGTTCTCGCGCACGCCTATGAAATAGCGCTGGTCGGCTGCCAGCGCTTTGGCGGCATCGGGGTCCAGCTGGTCCCGCACGGCCTTGTATTGCTGTGCGATGGCGTTGTCCTGGTCGGCCAGTACCGAGTTGCCACACAGGGATTTTTCGACCGGGGTGGCCGCTTTGGCGCAGTTGAACGAGGGGGCGGCCGCGGCGCTGCCGGCCAGGGTCATCGACGCTGCCAGGACCAGATGACGGATCATCATAGGGGGATGCTCTCCAGAAGACGTGCACGGTCGGCTTGCCCGTTGGCGCCGAGGTCGGGGCTCAGTGTACCGGGTTCGCCGTTCGCGTCATCCCGGTGTCATGTCCGGGTCATATCGCCGGGCTAGCCTGCTGGCCGGTGTCGCCTTGTTCGGGCGTGCGCCGGCCCTGTTCCCTTTCCCGACGTCCATATCGCCCGATGATAGGTACCCCGGCACCGCTCAGTGTGTTGGCGCTGGTTGGCGTGTGTCTCCTTTGCCTGGCGACGCCCATCCTGGCGGGCGGGACCGCGTCCGCGGCGCTGGCCGATCGCCTGCGCGGCGAGCGGTATGACTTTGCCTTGCCCGCGCAGCCGCTGGGCGACAGCCTGGAGGCCATCGGCCATGTGGCGGGCGTGGCCGTGCTGGTCGATGAGCGGCATGCGCGCCAGGCCGCGCCGGCGCTGTCGGGGCGGCTGACGGTCATGGACGCGCTGCGCCGCTTGCTGGATGGGTCGGGACTGCGCATTCGCCAGACGGACGGCGAAGCCATCGTGGTCTATGCGCCGTCCGCCGACGGGCCGGGCCGTGCCCCTTTGGATGCCGGGCCCGCCTTGCGCGCCGAGGACATTCCGGGCGCGCGCGCCGGAGGCGCCGATTTCAGTGGATACATCGGGCGGCTGCAGAAGGCCCTGCTGCGCACGCTGTGCGGCAGTGCCGCCGCCCGGCCGGGGGAATACCGCCTGGCGCTGCAATTGCGGCTGGATGACGTCGGCCACGTGACGCGGCTGCGCCTGCTGGACAGCACGGGCAGCGGGCGGGTGGATGCGGCGGTGACACGCGCCCTCCAGGGCATGGACGTGGGCGCGCCGCCGCCTGCGGGCATGCCGCAGCCGGTATCGATTCTGCTGTTGCCCGGCGGCACGCATTGCGCGGCGCCGCGCCGGCCTGCGGAGTGATGCGATGTCGATGATCTCCGCTGCGCTGCTGCGGCTGCGCCTGATTGCCCGCTACGCCGAACTGCGGCGCAGCCTGGAACGCATCGTCGGGTCGCGTGACCAGGCGTCGGCCGCGCTGCACGAAACCTGGCTGCGGCTGGATGTGGCCAAGCCCGCCAGCCCGGTGCTCAACCCCGATGCCTACCTGCTGCGCATGGCGGCGCGGATTGCCACGGACGACTGGCGGCGCAATCGTGAGCCGCTGGCCGACGACGAGCGCGAGGCGCTGCTGCACGTGGCCGACGAAACCGCGGACCCGCAGCGTATCGTGGCGGCGCGGCGCGACGTGCGCTCGCTGGAGGTCGCCATGGACGAGCTGCCGCCGCGCCAGCGCGCCATTCTGGCGGCGGCGCGCGTGGATGGGCTGCTCAATGCCGAGATCGCCGAACGCTTCCAGATTTCGGTGGCGATGGTGAAAAAGGAACTGGCGGCCGCGATGCGGCATTGCCGCGAACGCCTGGCCGACACCGAGGCCGTGGCCAACGGCGATGTTGTCGGCCGGCGGAAATTCTGACACGATGCTCAGCGCCATGAACCCCTCCCAAGACCCCGATCGCTTGCGGCGCGAAGCCGAGCAATGGTGGTTGCGCCTGCGTGACCGCGATGCGACGCGCGGCGACGCCGAAGCGATGAAGCAGTGGCGGGCACGCAGCCCGTCGCACGCGCAGGCCTGGGCCGAGGTGACGCGGCTGTGGCAGGACCTGGACCCGGTGTTGCGCCAGGCCGCGCGCCGCGATCCGGGGCTGGCGCATCCGCCGGCCAGAAAGGGCCAGACCCGGCCCGCCCGCCGGGCGTTTCTGGGGGCGGCCATGGCCGCGGGTGGTACGGCGGTGGCGGTGTGGCCGCCACTGTCCCTGTGGCCGTCGCTGCTGGACTACACCGCCGACTTCCGCACCGGCACGGCCGAACAGCGCGAATTGGCGCTGTCTGACCAGCTGCACGTGCAGATGAATACCCAGACCCGCATCAACCAGCGCGGCGTGCAGGCCGGCGGCGCGGCCATCGAACTGGTGGCGGGCGAGGCCCAGGTCGAGGCCGCCGGCAGCGGCGCGCCGGTGATCGTCTACGCGGGCGCCGGCGCCACGCGGGCGCGGCAGGCGCGCTTCAACCTGCGCTACACCGGACCCCAGGTCTGCGTGACCTGCCTGCAAGGGTCGGTGCAGGTGGACGGGGCGGGCGCGCAGCGCACCCTGGCCGCGGGCGAACAGCTCATCTATGACGACACCGGATTGCAAACGCCGCAGGCGGTGGACACCGCGCAAGTGGCCGCCTGGCGCACCGGCACGCTGACGTTCGCGGGGCAGACGCTGGCCGAGGTGGTGGACGAGATCAACCGCTATCGCCCGGGCCGCGTGCTGCTGCGCAATGCCGACCTGGCGGCGCGGCGCGTGCGCATGCGCTTCGAAATTACCCAGACCGACCTGGCGCTGCACATGCTGCGCGACCTGTACGGCGCGCAGTTGACGCGCCTGCCGGGCGGCATCGTGCTGCTCAGCTGATTGCGCTGTTACAAAATAATCGGGGGTTTTCGGTAGCCCTTCCTTCGCGTCCCTCCGTCATTGGAGTATGAGCCGCCATCACGCGCCACGAACGCGCCGATGACGTGATCTCGCTCCCTTGGCTACACGGATCAGGATTGCCCGCTATGACATCGCGTCTTCGCAAACTCCCTATGACCCGCCTTGTTGCGGCTGGCGCGCGGGGAGGTCGGCTCAAGCCGCTGCCTGCCGCGCTGGCGCTGATGCTGGTGTCGGGGGGCGTGGCCATGCCGGCCTCGGCGCAACAGGCGTTCAGCAGCGGCTGGTTCGCGGCCAAGAACGCGGCGCAGACGCAGGCCATCACGACGGGCCGGCTGCCCAACGGGGCGCCGGTGAGTTCGCTGACCGGTGCGCGCCAGGCGCAGGCGGCGCGCGAGCAGTTGCAGCGGTCGGTGGGCAACCTGGGCACGACGGCGGCGGCGATTGCCGCGCAGCAGGCGGCGCAGCGTGCCGCGCGCGACGCGGCGCTGGCGTCGGGCGCGCCGGTGCCGGACGGCCTGGTCGAAGGCGGCCTGAAGGTGGATGCCAATCCGCTGACGGCGGGTTGGCGCAATGCCCGGGCGCCGGTGGCGACCGTTGAAGACGGCCGCACCAGGATCGCGATCGAGCAGACCGGCTCGAAGGCCGTGTTGAACTGGGAGACCTTCAACGTCGGCAAGCGCACCACAGTGCAATTCCAGCAGGAATCGACCTGGGCCGTGCTCAACCGCGTCAACGATCCCAAGGCGCGGCCGTCGGTGATCCAGGGGCAGATCAAGGCCGCCGGCACGGTCATGGTGGTCAATCGCAACGGGGTGGTGTTCGACGGCACCTCGCAAGTGAACGTGCGCAACCTGGTGGCGGCGGCGGCGCGCATCAGCGACACGCAATTCGAGAACAACGGCCTGTACGGACCGGACGACAAGACGCCCAGCTTCACGGACGCGCTGGGCAAGGTGGAGTTGCGGCCGGGGGCGGTCATCGAGACCAACCGGCCCGCCACGGTGACGCAGTCCGGCGGCTATGTGCTGCTGCTGGGCCGCGACGTGGACAACGCCGGCACCCTCACGACCGCTCGCGGACAGTCGGCGCTGGCGGCGGGCGACAGCTTCATCATCAAGCGCGGCCAGGGCACCGAGGGCAACGCCGCGTCGACCACGCGCGGCAACGAAATCACGCCGACGGGCGAGGGCGTGGTGACGAGCCGCGGCCTGATCCTGTCGCCGCAGGGCGATATCACGCTGGCGGCCCGCACGGTGGACCAGGCCGGCGTGCTGGCGGCGTCCACGTCGGTGGATTCGCGCGGCACGATCCATCTCAATGGCGTGGGCGCCAAGGCGGCGGTGACGCTGCGTTCGGGCGCGGTCAGCGCCATTCTGGTGGACGCGGACAACGCCACCGCGCTGGACGGCCAGCGCGACAACCTGATGCCATCCAGCGTCGACACGACCGGCAAGCTGGCGCAGACCGACCGCAACCGGCGCGACCTGTCGCTGGTGCAGATCGACAGCGGCGGCACGGTGGATTTCCAGCGCGATTCGTTGACGTTGGCCACCGGCGGCCAGATCGCGGTCAAGGCGGCCGGGCGCAGCCTGGTGCGTGAAGGCGCGCAGCTGGACGTGGCCGGCGCCATCGGCGTGGCCGTGTCGATGGAGTCGAACAATCTCAAGATCAACCTGCAAGGCAACGAGCAGCGTGATTCGCCGCTGAACCGCGACGATGCGCGGTTGAACAACAACGACGTATGGCTGGACCGGCGCTCGCTGCTCCGCGTGGCTGGCGGCACCGGCGGCTACGAGGGCGACCGCTGGTACAGCGGCGGCGGCCTGCTGGAAGTGGGCGGCTACCTGGGTACGCTGGCGGTGCCGGCCAGCCACTGGCTGGCGCAGGGCGGACAGGTCCGCTTCGAAGGCGCCGAGGTCGTGACGCAGGCCGGCTCGACCATCAACCTGTCGGGTGGCACGCTGGACGTGCAGGCCGGCACCTTGCAGCAGACCTGGCTGCGCGGCCAGGACGGCCGGCTGTACACGGCCGACCGGGCGCCGGCCGACCTGCTGTACACCGGCATCTACAACGGCTTCGAGCAGCGCTCCGAACGATGGGGCGACAAGGCCACGCGCCGCTTCTACAACGCGCTGCTGGCGCCGCGCACGCGCCAGGAAGATGGCTACACGGTGGGACGCGATGCGGGGGCGCTGGTCATCTCGACCCGCAGCGCCGTGCTGGAAGGCGACCTGGTCAGCAACACCTACCAAGGCGTGCGGCAGGACCGCGCGCCGCAGGCGGGCCTGGACGGCTACAGCCAGTCGCAACGCGCGGTGGCGCGCGGCGCCGCGCTGGTGGTGGGCAACGATGTGCGCTACTACGACCCCGTCACCAGGCAGCTGTACTACCAGCTGGGCGCCACGGCGGATACCGTGGCCGAGGTGACGGTGGGCGCGGGCGGACCGCGCGTGGCCGACGGGCTGGACCTGGCGGCCGCGCTGCCCAAGGAAAACCTGGGCAGGTTGTTCCTGGACGCGGATCGGCTCAATGGCTTTTCGCTGGGCCGGGTGCGCATCGCCGCGGGCCGCTCCATCACGGTCGATTCGGCGCTGCGCAGCGCCGACGGCGGGGAAATCACGCTCTATGCGCCCGAGGTGGACATCAAGGCCGATCTGGTCAGCCGTGGTGGCCTGATCCAGGGCGGCAACATCCTGCTGCAACCGAGTTTCCTGGCGGCGCGGATCGAAGACGCGGGCCTGGCGCCCCAAGCCGATCAGAAGCCCCGGGTGCACGTGGCGTCGGGCGTGCTGCTGGATGCCCGCGGCGTCTGGGCCAACCTGCTGCGCGATGCCGAGGGCCTGGCGGGACTGCCGGTGCGTGATGGCGGGCGCGTGGCGCTGCGCAGTTCGGGCGATGTGATCGTGGACGCGGGCAGCGTGCTGGACGTGTCGGCCGGCGCCTCGGTGCTGGCCGACGGCAAGCTGCAAGGCGGCCAGGGCGGCAGCGTCACGCTGGCCGCCTATGCGCCCAGCAGCATGGCGGCAAGCGGCGGCCTGCTGTCGATGAAGGGTGACGTGCGAGGCTATGGCGTGACGGGCGGCGGCACCTTGTCCGTGTCCAGCGGCGGGCGCATTGTGCTCGGCGGCCCGCTGGACCCTCAAGAAAAGGGCACGCTGCGGCTGGATGCGTCGTTGTTGCGCACGGGGTTCGGCAGATACGAGATCAACGGTTACGACGGCCTGACGGTGGCCGAGGGCGCGCAGATCGACGTCACCATGCCGGTGCTGCGGTTGCAGGGCAGTACCGCGCAGGCGCCGGGTTCGGGCATCGAACCGGGCGAGGTGCTGTCGCGGTGGACGCCGCCGCTGTACACCGAAGACCCGCTGCGCGGCCGCCTGACGCAGCGCGGCGGCGCGGACCTGGCGCTGTATTCGGACCGGGCCACCGTCGGCGGCCCGATCGTGGTGGGCGAGGGCGCACGCGTCAGCGTGGACCCTGGCCGCACGATCCAGATCAAGGGCGCGGACCAATTGACGGTGCTGGGCCGGCTGGACGCCTGGGGCGGGCGCATCGCTATCGGTGAGCCGCGCATCGGCGAGCAGCCCTACGGGCCCAAGGCGAATCCGCGCTCGGTCTGGATCGGCGAGCAGGCGGTGCTGGACGTGGCCGGTCGCAGCCATGTGGCGGTGGACACGAAGGGCCAGCGCTATGGCGTGGTGCAGGCGGGCGGGTCGATCGAGATCGGCGGCAAGATCGACTGGGAAGCCGACGTCGATACGCTGAACCGGCCCATCGACCGGCACATCATCCTGCGGCCGGGGTCGCTGCTGGACGCATCGGGCACGCAGGCCGTGCTGGACCTGCCAGGCCGCGGCGCCACTGTCGTGGGGTCCGATGGCGGCACGATCGTACTGTCGTCCGCCAACGGCCTGCACCTGGATGGCAGGCTGCGCGCGGCGGCCGGTTCCAGCCAGGCGGCCGGCGGCACCCTGGGCGTGTCGCTGGCCGGCGCGTTCTACATGCGCAACCAGTCGCCGGAACTGGCGGTGCAGGCGGAACGCCAATTGATCCTGGCGCAACGCCAGGGCGAAAGCCTGCTGGCCGCGGACCTCAAGCCGGGCCAGGCCAGTGCGGCGTTGGCGTATGGCTATGGCCGTCTGGGCGTGGATCGCATCGAGGCGGGCGGTTTTGACAACCTGGCGCTGCACGCCGATGTGCGCGCCGATGGCAACGTCTCGCTGGCCTTGCGCCAGAGCCTGCGGCTGTCGGGCGCGCTGTCGTTGCAGGAAACGGCGCCTGGCGCCAGTGGGGTGAACCTGAGCGCGTCGTATGTGCTGTTCAACCAGGCGCGCTACCGGCCGCTGGACGGCGCCGACGCCTTCCTGCAACTGGTGTCCGCGCCGCTGAAGTATCTGAACGCAGGGCACCGGTTGAATGTGGCAGCCGACCTGCTGGATGTGCGCGGCATGCGCGACCTGATCACCTTTGACGACGTGCGGTTCGACGTGCAGGGCGACATGCGCATGGGCGCATCGGGCTTTGGCGACCGCGGCCTGATCAACAAGCTGGCCGCGCCCGGCCGCCTGACGCTGACCGCGGCACAGATCTACCCGGTCACCGGTTCGGGCGGCACCATCGCCGTCGGCGACTACATCGTCAAGGGACCGAACGGCGACATCGCCAGCTACAACCACGATGCCGTGCTGACGTTGCGGCGCACGGACGGCCAGACGCCGGCCATGCCCTATTCCGCATTCGGGGCGATCACCCTGGCGGGGCCGCTGATCGAGCAGGGCGGCGTGCTGCGCGCACCGTTGGGCGCCATCACCTTTGAAAGCCGCTCCGAAAAGCCGAGCACGGTGCGGTTCCTGCCGGGCAGCATCACGTCCATCAGCGGCGGCGGGCTGCTCATGCCCTACGGCGGCACGGTGGACGGCGTGAAATACGCCTATGCCGGCAAGGACGTCACGCCGGATCCGACCCGCAGCGACGATTTACTGGGCAAAAAGATCCAGATCCAGGGCAGCGTGATCGAGGTGGCCGCGGGCGCCGTGCTGGATCTGTCCGGCGGCGGCGAACTGACGGGCGGCGCATTCGTGCGTGGCCGCGGCGGTTCGGTCGACGTGCTGCGCTATGCCATGGCCGACGCCAATCCGGGATTCGGCTTCAGCCGGTCGGGCAACGCGGTCTATGCCATCGTGCCGGGTTTCGCCGGCAACCAGGCGCCGGTCGCACCCGATGCCGGCGCGGGCAATCCCGCGGTGGGGCGGCAGGTCACGGTCCAGGCCGGCGTGCCGGGCCTGCCGGCGGGCACCTATACCTTGCTGCCGTCGACGTATGCGCTGCTGCCCGGCGCCTTCCGCGTCGAGCTGGGCCCGCAGGGCGCCAATGAAGCGTCGGTGACGGCGGCGACGCGCGGCGGGTCGTGGGTGGGCAGCGGGTTCCTGGGCACGGCCCGGACCGGGCAGCTTGCCGCACTGCCGACGCGCCTGTTGATCACGCCGGCCGACGTGGTGCGGCGCCATGCGCAGTACAACGAGACGTCCTATAACGCCTTCGTGCTGGCCGACGCGGCGCGCAAGGGCATTGCGCGCGGCATGCTGACCACGGATGCCCGTGGGCTGCATCTGAACCTGGCGCAAGGCGCCGGCATGGGCGATGCCCCGGCGCTGTCGTTCAAGGGAACCGCGCGGTTCGACGTGCCCGCGGGCAGCGGCAGTTACGCCGGCCGCCTGGCGGTGACCGGCCCGGCAGACGGCCTGGAGATCCTGGCGGCTGGCCAGGCGCCTGTGCTCGGCCCGAAGGCCGCGGCGATCCATGCCGCGGACCTGAACGCCTTGTCGCCTGGCGCGATGTTCATCGGCGGCACCGTCGGGGGCCAATATGCGTCAGGCGCCCGCAGCGTAGGGGGCAACGTAAAGCAGGTGGTCGTGCGTAGCGGCGCCGCGTTGCGGGCGCCCGAGATCTTCCTGTACTCGCTCGATGGCGGCCGGGGCATCCTGGTGGAGCAGGGGGCGACGCTTTCCACGCTGGGGCGCGGCGACGTGGCGCAGGATGCGCGTACGGGCCTTTACTACGACTTGACCAGCGGCGCCATGCTGGCCCTGTCCAACGGGCTGGTGAACCTGCTGGTGCCCAAGTACGGCAGCGGCACGGCCATCGATGTGGGCGGCTGCCTCACGGATTGTTCGGGGCCTGCCCGCCTGCTGTCGGAAGGATCGATCGGCGCCTCCACCAGCGGCGCGTTCACCTGGCGCGACACGGTGCAATACGGCACCCGCAATCTGGCGCTGAGCGTGTCGGCCGTCAACCTGGGCAGCGCCCAGGCCCTGCAACAGGCCGGCGCGGCAGGCCGCCTGCCCCCGGGCCTGGCGCTGAACCAGGACGTGCTGGGCAATCTGCTGCGCGGCAACACCGCGCTGGAAGCCCCGGCGCTGGAAAGCCTGATCCTCAACGCGGGCGAATCGGTCAACGTGTACGGCGCGGTCTCGCTGGACGCGCGCGGCGCGGGCGGGCGATCGTTGCAGCGGCTGGTGCTGGGCGCGCCGGCCATCTATGGCTACGGCGCGGCGGGCGATACCGCCACGATTGCCGCCGCTGAATTCGTGTGGGCGGGGGCGACGGCCGCCGACCGTGGCGGTTCAAGCGGCGCCGGCGCCAACAAACCGCAGGCGCCGGGCGGCGCGATCCTGGACAGCCTGGGCAGCGGCGCGCTGAACATCGCGGCCGATGTGATCCGGCTGGAATCTTCGCCCTATCAATTGCCGAACGACCTGGTGCCGGCCGAGCGCCTGGTGCTGGGCTTTTCGTCGGTGACCCTGGACGCCGCGCAGATGATCTCCGGCCGCGCCAAGGGCGGCCTGTCGGTCTATCACGCGCCGGATGGCTACACGGCGCAAGACGGCTGGCGCTATCGCGATGGCGATCTGCTGATCCGCACGCCGCTCTTGACCGGCGAGGCCGGGTCGGTGACGGCGATCAAGGCGGGCGGTGCGCTGGCCATCACGGGCACGGGGGCCGCCGCCGCCGCACGCAACGGGCTGGGCGCCACGCTGAACCTGGCCGGCCGCAGCGTCTTCGTGGATACGACGGTGGCGTTGCCGTCGGGCAAGCTGTCGGTCAAGGCCGATGGCGATATCACGCTGGGCGCGGGCGCGCGCCTGGACGTGTCGGGCCGCGAGGTGCGGCTGCTTGACCAGTTGCGCTACAGCTGGGGCGGCGATGTGGATCTGCAAAGCACGGCGGGCAACATCACGCAGGTGCGTGGCGGCCTGATCGATGTGTCGGCGGTCAACAACCGCGCAGGCCGTATTCAGGCCATTGCGCTAGGCGACGGCGCCGGCCGCCTGGACCTGGGCGGCTCATTGCGCGGCACGGCGTCGGGCCTGTATGACGCGGGCGGCACGCGGGTGGCGTACGAAAGCGCCGAGGCCGTGCTGCGCGCGCAGACCGTGGCGGATTTTGCCGACCTGAACGCGCGCCTGACCGAAGGTGGCGTGTTCGGCGCCCGCCGTTTCCAGATCAAGCGCGGCGACCTGGTGGTGGGCGACGAGGTGCGCGCCCGCCAGGTCGAGCTGGTGCTGGACGGCGGCAGCCTGACCGTCAACGGCCGCATCGACGCCAGCGGCGCGCAGGTGGGCAGCATCCGCCTGGCGGCCATGCGCGACCTGGTCATCAACGGCCTGCTGGACACGCACGGCACCGGCCTGCGCGTGGACAGCTACGGCAAGATCATCGACAGCGTCAACCGCGCCATGGTGGACCTGACGTCCCGCGAGGGCACGCTGGTGCTGGGCACCGGCGCGGCGGTGGACCTGCGCGCCGGCACCGACGCGCCGAACCATGATGGCGTGGCGCGCGGCACGCTGGACCTGAACGCGCGCCGCCTGGGCGGCGGCAGCGGGCAGGGCGCCTTTGCCGGGTCGGGCGACGGCGCCAACGACGTGGCCGTGACGGTGCTGGGCACGCCCGCCATCCTGGGGGCCAAGACCGTCGCGGTGAATGCTTTCCGCCGCTACAACGATGCGCCGCTGGCGAGCGCGCCGGACGTGACGGGCAAGGTGCCGCAGCTGATCTCGCAGGCCTACCTGGACGGCATCGATAGCCAGAGCCAGGCCTTCATGACCGCAGCGCTGGGCAATCCGGCGTTGTCCGCCCGTCTGGCGGGCCTGGGCAATTACCATCTGCGCCCCGGCGTCGAGGTGGTCAGCGCCACGCCGGAGGGCGACCTGAGCGTGGTGGGCGACATCGACCTGTCCAACTATCGCTACGGCCCGAACGTCGACCGCATCACGCCGGCTCGGCGCGGCTATGGCGAACCGGGCGTGCTGGTGTTGCGCGCGGGCGGCAACCTGAACATCTACGGCAGCATCAACGACGGCTTTGCGCCACCGCCGGATTCGCCGGACGATGCCGCCGGCTGGCAGTTGGTCGAGGGCCGCTACGGCTCGCAGGCCGTGACGCCGTTCGGCGGCGACCTGGTGATGCCGATCGGCGGCGTCAAGCTGGAAGCGGGCACCTCGTTCCCCGAGGGACGCACGCTGAACTACGACTTGCCCGCGCGTCCCGCCACGTTGCCGATGGGCACGGTGCTGCCGGTCGCCATGACGCTGAACGCGGCGTTGTCGCTGCCCGCCGGCCTGGTGCTGACGGGCGATGTCACCACCGCCAGCGGCAGCGTGCTGCGCGCCGGTACGGTGCTGGCGGGCGAGGTCAAGCTTGAAGCGGGGTCGATGCTGGGCGCCGGCTTCGTGCTGCGCAGCAGTGCGTCGATGCGCGCCTTCACCTGGCCCAAGGGCGTGGCGTTGCCGACCGAACTGGTGGCCAGCACGCAGATCGTGCTGGCGCAGGGCGCGCTGATTCCGTCCCAGACCAAGGTGGTGCTGCTCGATGGCAAGCCGGTGGATCTGCGGCCCAAGGGCCCGGATGGCAAGCAAGGCCGCAACTGGGCGCTGGCGCCCATGCTGGGTCCGGGCGCCAGCGCCTGGAGCCTGACCGCGGTGGCCGGCGCCGACCTGGACTCGGCCGACGTGCGCGCCCGCAACGTGCTGGGCAAGGGCGACCTGGTGCTGGCCGATACGCACTACGGCCTGGCGGCCCGCGCGACCCAGACCACCAAGACGATCTTCGTCGGCGTGATGGTGTTGACGCCGGCCGGCGCCGAAGAGCTGTTCGGCGACCCGCTTTTGGTCGGCAAGCCCATCAAGGAATTGGCCGAACAGTGGGGCTTCGAATGGGAGGAGATGTGTGGCTGGGGCGACTATTGCACGCCCGCGCCGCGCACGGTGTCGGAAACCGGTTCCTTGAACTGGTGGGGCGACTTGAGCTGGGTGGGCAAGCCGGTCGAGCAGCTCGTGGCCCAGTTGGGTATCACCGTAGACGAATTCTGCGCCGATGCCACCAATTGCCTGGGCGGCGGCACGAGCGAAACCATCGTCACCCGCGAATACAAGTATGGCTTTGGCTCGCCGGCCTTCAGCGTGCTGCGCACCGGCACGGGCGACCTGTCGCTGCTGGCCGGGCGCGACGTCGGCATGACGTCGTTGTACGGCGTGTACACGGCGGGCACGCAATCGTCGCTGGGCGCGGCCGATGCGCGGTTCAACCTGCCGCGCGGAGCCGACAAGGACACCGGCACGCTGGGGCTGATCCAGCTGGACGGCAAGTATGACGCCGCCCTGTCCGTGTACCAGGCCTGGTATCCCGACCAGGGCGGCAACCTGGTGGTGCAGGCCGGGCGCGACGTCTACGGCGATGCAGTGGGTTCGGCCGCCGATGCAGGCATCCCGCTTGAAGGCTCGTCGCCCCGTGCACGCTATGCCAACACGCTGACCGGCGCGTGGCTGTGGCGCCAGGGCAGCCTGGGCACGCCGGGCGTGGCGGACATCGCGCCCAGCTGGTGGATCAACTTCGGCAGCTATGCGACGAAGGCTTCCGTGGCCGGCGGCTATGAAGAGCCGCGGCTGCTTGGCTTTACCGGCTTCGGCACGCTGGGCGGCGGCAACCTCAGCATTTCCGCCGGGCGTGACGCGGGGATCCGCGATGCCCGCGGCGATGCGGCTCGGTACGTCAATGGCGTGGAACCGCGTTCGCAAGGCCTGACCGCCGTGGTCGGCAGCACCGGCCGGGTGCTCGATGGCAACCTGGTGCTGACGGGCGGCGGCGATCTGGACCTGCGCGTTGGCGGCAGCATCAATCCGTCGCTGGCCGCCACCCAGCTGAACGCGACCGGTCCGCACACCGGCGGTAGCGACCACCTGGACCTGAACGGCGTGCTGGCGAACCTGCGCGGCCGGCTGGCCGTGTCCGCCGGCCAGATGGGCGGCATGGATCTGAACTACGGCGATGGTGGCGGCCTGCGCGCCGCCGATCCGTATGCGGTGGCGGGCGGCCGGCCGATGGGCGGACCGCGACTGGTGCTGGGCGATGCCGTGGCCTGGATCGACACGCGCTCGGACCTGGTGCTGGGCGGCGTCAGCGACCCCGGGCGGACCCGGCAGGTCAATGCCAGTCCGTACCAGCGGGTCAGCGATGCGCAGCCCGCGACGGGCGGCGGCGAAAGCTGGTTCACGCTCTGGACGCCATCGACGGCCATCAATCTGTTTTCGGCGGGCGGCAACCTCACGCCGATGACCGTCACCAATGCCCGTTTTTCCGGTGACGAAGTGCGGCCCGAAATCACGCAGATCGATGGGACGGGCCGCAGGTATTTCGTGTACCCGTCGATCCTGCGGGCGGTGGCCGCCAACGGCAATATCGTGCTGGCCAGCAACGCCACCGGCGAGAACAATCCGGTGCTGCTGCTGGCGCCGTCGGCGGGCGGCCAGCTGGACATGCTGGCGGGCCGGTCCATTCTGGCCACAGACGCGCATACGGTGTCGATGTCGGCGGCCGATGTGGCGTTGCCCACGCCGTTGCGGCCGGCCTTCAGCGCCTTCACCACGGGCCTGTACAACAATCTGATCGTGACCAACACCAGTACCCAAGGGGTGTTGCAGGCGTTCGCATGGGACTACAAGCCGCTCTTTGCGTTCGGGCCCGGCACCCCGCTGGACCGGGCGCTGCACGCGGGGGACGCGACCGTCGCCCGCTTCTATGCCGCGACCGGCGACGTGGTGGGTTTGAAGAGCGGCGCGGTGGTGAAATTTGGCGGGATGGCCGGTGTGCGCAGCGTCGACACCTGGTACGAGGCCGCGGTGCCCGTCTCGGTGCGGGCGGGCCGCGACATCCTGGGGCTGGACGTCACCGCCTTGCACAACAACGCCCGCGATTTTTCGCTGATCGAGGCGGGCCGCGACATCGTCTACGCCAATGCGCAGGTGGCGGGGCCCGGCACGCTGTTGATGCAGGCCGCCCGCCAACTGCGCCAGGAAGACGTGGCCAGCGTGCGCAGCCTGGGCGCCGTCGTGCGCGGCGATACCCGCGCCGGTGCCGACCTGGCCGTGCTGGCCGGCGTGGGCGCGGCAGGCCCGGACTACGCGGCGTTCCTGGCGCGTTACCTGGACGGCGCGCGCGGGCTGCAAGCCGGCGAAGGGCTGGGCAGCCACCCGGGCAAGGTCGTGCAGGCCTATGGCGGCGAGATGACGCTGCGCGGCTGGCTGGCGGCCGAGTTCGGCTATGCCGGCGATGACGCCGGGGCGCCGGCCGAGCTGGCGCGACAGCAGGCGCTGCGCGATGCCGACACGAGCACGGCCCGCCGCGACCTGAAGAACGACTTCGAGCAGGACAGCGGCGTCTACCTGGTCAACTGGCTGCGCAAGCACCATGGCTACCAGGGGGATGAGGCGGGTGCGGGCGCGGCCCTGGCGGCGCTGGCCCCGGCCGAACTGGGCATCTACGCGCGCCAGCTGTTCTTTGCCGAACTGAAGGAAGGCGGACGCGAGTACAACGACGATGGCGGCCCGCGCTTTGGCAGCTATCTGCGTGGTCGCCGCGCCATCGCAGCGCTGTTCCCCGACGTCGACGCCGCGGGCACGCCGCTGCGCTACGACGGCAGCTTCACGATGTATGGCGGCGCCGGGCTGCGCAGCAACTTCGGCGGCAACATCCAGCTGCTCACGCCGGGCGGCCGGCAGGTGCTGGGCGTGGAAGGCGTGGCGCCGCCGGCCAGCGCGGGCGTGGTGACGCAAGGGCAGGGCAACATCCAGCTGTATGCGCAAGGCAGCCTGCTGCTGGGCCAGAGCCGCATCATGACCACGTTCGGCGGACACATCCAGGCCTGGTCGGCCGAAGGCGACATCAACGCGGGCCGGGGCGCCAAGACGACGGTGCTGTATACGCCGCCGCGGCGCGTGTACGACGCCTTCGGCAACGTCACGCTGTCGCCGACCGTGCCGTCCGCCGGCGCGGGCATCGGCACGCTGGCGCCGATTCCCGAAGTGCCGGCGGGCGACGTGGACCTGATCGCTCCCCTGGGCACCATCGATGCGGGCGAGGCCGGCATCCGCGTGTCGGGCAACGTCAACGTGGCGGCGCTGCATGTGGTCAATGCCGCCAACATCCAGGTGCAGGGCGACAGCAAGGGCATTCCGGTGACGGTGTCGGTCAACACCAACGCGTTGACCAGCGCCAGCGCGGCGGCGACCTCGGCGTCGTCCGCGGCGCAGGACGTGATGCAGCGCGACCGGGCGGCGGCACGGCATAACCAGCCGTCGATCTTCAGCGTGCAGATCCTGGGCTTTGGCACGGAGCAGTTGCCGGCCGGCGGCGCCGCCGAGGCGCCGCCG